>JASJXV010000091.1 GCA_030123805.1 Gammaproteobacteria bacterium | reverse complement strand
AGGACTCTATCATGCTGAACCGATATGCGAGTGACCTATGGCGCGAAAAATATCTGCGACCTCTGGTGGACGGTGAAATTTTTCCGAGCTTTGGGATGACTGAACCAGATGTGGCAAGTTCCGACCCGACCCAGTTACAAACTACCGCTGTACTTGAAGGAGATGAATGGGTCATCAATGGTCGCAAATGGTTCACATCTGGCGCCGGGAGTGCTGCTTATACGACCGTGATGGTGCGCACCGAGATGGATGCCCCCGACCATCAGGCTTTTTCGATGATTGTAGTCCCAACAGATACTCCAGGTTATAACATCTTACGGGATGTAAAGGTAATGGGTGAGTATGCTGGCCATTATGAAGTGGACTACGACAATGTGCGAGTCCCCAAAGATAATTTGTTGGGACCCAGGGGGCAGGGGTTCAAGATTGCCCAGGATCGCCTTGGACCCGGTCGCATATTTCATTGCATGCGCTGGCTAGGCCAGGCACAGCGTGCATTCGATATGATGTGTAAACGGGCCAATTCCCGGGTCGCCTTTAAGAAGACGTTGGGTGAACACCAGCAGATTCAGAAGTTTATTTTTGATACTGCGGTTGAAATTCAGGCGAGTCGACTGCTGACCTTGCATGCGGCGCAAAAAATTGATGCAGGAGAAGAGGCGCGCATCGAGATCGGATTGATCAAGGTTTATGGTGCCAAGATGTTACACAATGCGATAGACAGGGCTATCCAGGTGCATGGCGCCCTGGGGGTCACTGAAGACACGCCTCTGGAGAGAATGTACAGGCATGCGCGATCTGCCCGCATCTATGATGGTGCCGATGAAGTCCATGTACAAACCACAAGTCGACGTATTCTGCGTATGTACAGTGAGGGGGGTAGCATGGACTTTGGATTGCGTTAGTGGACCAGAAGACACGTGAATTCATGCGCCTGTAAACTGCTTAATGACGTCAAAGGCAACTCTCGGACAAGCGCCTGGTGCCGTGTAGTGCGCGATCCCGAAAATGATGATTTAGATCAACGTCCGCCGCATTAAACTGTTTTAGCGCGCTCAGAATGATTGCTTTGAGTTTATTACGTCGCTAGCATAGTGGGTCTTTGCCATTAATTTTTAACCGTAGAATACAGGTTTTTATCCGGATCCAAGGAACAATCAATTCATGCAGATAATACAGTCGAAACTGGAAACCCGTTCCGAGCAGTTTCTAAAAAACAGAACGGACATGCTTGAGAAGCTCGATGAAATAGATGAGCTTTTCATACAGGTTGCTGAAGGCGGCGGCGAAGAAGCCATGAATCGCCTTCGTTCACGGGACAAACTGCCCATCAGAGAACGTATATCGCTGGTGCTGGATCGGGATTCACCGTTCCTGGAGATAAGTCCATTAGCTGCCTGGCGATCAAACTATACCGTGGGATCCGGCTTTATTGTCGGTATCGGTGTCATTTCCGATACCGAGTGCCTGATTCTTGGCCACGATCCTTCCGTTCGAGCCGGGGCTTTCAATCAGTTTAACAGTAAGAAACTTATGCGGGGTCTGGAGATCTCGCGGGAGAACCGCATACCTTATGTGCAGTTCGTGGAATCAGCCGGAGCGGATTTAAGGGGTAATGCCAGCGGGGATCCCGAGGCAGCAATTCGCGCTTCGGGCGGTCACTTCGCTGAATCCGGTCGTCTCTTTTATGAGATAACAGAGCTCTCCAAAATGCGCGTACCCACCGTCTCTGTGGTTTTTGGTAGCTCAACAGCCGGTGGTGCGTACCAACCGGGCATGAGTGATTACAACATCTTTATCAAGAAGCAATCCAAGGTGTTCCTGGGTGGACCGCCGCTGGTGAAGATGGCGACCGGTGAAGATGCTGACGAAGAAAGTCTGGGTGGTGCAGAGATGCACACACAGATCTCCGGGCTGGGCGATTACCTGGCCGAAGATGAGCATGACGGCATTCGAATGTGTCGAGAAGTGATCTCACATCTGAATCAGCGTAAACGTGGTCCGGGACCCACGGAACCGCCGGATGAGCCGATTTATGACCCGGAGGAATTGCTGGGTATTGTGTCCCGTGATCTGAAATCAGCTTTCGATATGCGAGAAGTAATCGCACGGATCGTGGATGGTTCCCGTTTTGAGGATTTCAAACCGCTCTATGGGCCAACCCTGGTTTGTGGGTGGGCATCCGTTATGGGCTATCCGATCGGGATTCTTGGCAATAACGGCGCACTTTTCTCCGAGTCTTCCGAAAAGGCGGCTCAATTTATCCAGCTTTGCAATCAGATCGATGTGCCGCTGCTGTTCCTCCACAACATAACCGGATATATCGTCGGCACTGATTTCGAGCAGGGCGGCATCACCAAGAATGGTTCCAAGATGATCAATGCAGTGGCGAATTCAACCGTACCGCACATCACTGTTATCGTCGGGGCGTCTTATGGTGCAGGCAACTATGGTATGAGTGGCCGGGCATTTGGTCCGCGCTTCACGTTTATATGGCCCACCGCAAAGATCGCGGTAATGGGACCCAAGCAGATGGCCGGGGTGATGGGCATTGTGCAGCGAAAGGCTGCAGCCCGACGTGGGATCGAGTTTGATGAAGAAGCCGATGCCAAACGAGCAGCCGCAGTTGAAAGCGCTGCGGAAGAAGGCTCGCTGGGATTATATGCAACGTCACGCGTCTCTGACGACGGTATGATCGATCCACGCGATACACGAACTATCATTGCCATTGCACTTTCAACTTGTCATAACAGGGAAGTTGAAGGCACCAAGGGCTACGGCGTCTGGCGGATGTAAACCATGTCTAAATATATTTCACGTATTTTAATTGCAAACCGCGGTGAGATAGCTCGCCGTATAATTCGTACCACTCATGCCATGGGTATTGATAGCGTCGCTATCTATGCGGATGGCGATGCCGGGGAACCGTTTGTCAAGGAAGCCGATCAGGCGGTTGCTCTGGAAGGCGCCAGCTCGAGGGAAACATATCTTGACCAGGAAAAGGTTCTGCGCGCTGCCAAACAAACCGGGGCTGATGCTATCCATCCCGGCTATGGCTTTCTGTCTGAAAATAGCGATTTTGCCCGGGCCGTCACAGCTGCCGGATTGATCTGGATTGGACCATCCCCCGATGCCATTGCCCGGATGGGGGACAAATTGTCTTCCAAGCGCCTGATTCTGGATGCCGATGTTCCCACCCTGCCTGCTGTTGAACTCGAGACCGGCGCAGATGCTGCCAAACTAGCCGCTGAAATTGGTTATCCGCTGTTGGTGAAAGCATCCGCAGGCGGTGGCGGTAAAGGCATGCGCGTGGTTGATTCAGAAGCTGAGCTGGAGCAGTCTATTGAGAGTGCGCGCCGAGAGGCAGCCGCTGCGTTTGGTGATGATACGATCTTTCTGGAACGTTGGTTGACTGCGACACGCCATGTGGAGATTCAGGTACTTGGCGATGAGCATGGCAATGTCGTGCACTGTTTTGAACGCGAATGTTCAGTGCAAAGACGCCACCAGAAGATTATAGAAGAGGCGCCTTCACCGGCAGTTGACGAGGATCTGCGGGCACGCATGGGTGCGGCAGCAGTCCTGGCAGCTCAGGCAGTCGGGTACACTTCAGCGGGAACCGTTGAGTTTCTACTGGCTGGCAAGGAGTTCTGGTTTCTGGAAATGAACACGCGACTGCAGGTTGAGCACCCCGTGACTGAAGAGATCACGGGCCTGGATCTGGTGCGAGAGCAGATTTTGATCGCTCAAGGTGAACCTCTGGGATTCAAGCAGGAAGATCTGTCCATTAATGGACATGCCATTGAAGCAAGATTGTATGCTGAAGATCCTGCCAATGACTTCCTGCCTGCTGCCGGTCGTGTTCTGTTATGGGAGCCTTCCAGCTATGCCGAAGCGCGCTTTGACTCGGGTATTGAAACCGGCAGCCGGGTCGGTATCGAATTCGATCCCATGTTGGCCAAAGTCATCGTCCATGCGCCAACTCGACGGGAAGCGGCGCTACGGCTAGCCCGCGTTCTTGAAACCACCCGTGTGCAGGGACTGACAACCAATCGTGATTTTCTTGTGTCGGTGCTGAGAACGCCGGAGTTTATTGCCGGCGATACCACCACTGATTTCATTGATCGGATTAATCCTTCCAGGACCCTGGTACTGCAACATTCAGAATTGGTAGAAGCGGCAATCGCGATTGTGATGAAAGCCCAGGGTGATCGAAGAGACGCTGCCAGAGTACTTGCGACCATACCCAGCGGTTGGCGCAATACCTTGATGCCGCCTGAATCGGTGAGCTTTCTGTTTAATGATGAAGAGTTGACGGTGCAGTACAGATCGCAACGGGATGGCAGTTTTTTAGTCACCGAAGCAGATGCATCACACCGGGTGTGGATTAAATCCCGTGAGGGAAATGAGATTTCACTGGAAATTGATAACCGGCGTTTGGCATTCACAGTCACTTCCCACGGGGATCTTTGGTTAGTCCACGGTCCGGGTGGTCAGGCTGAATTAACCGAGTTACCGAGATTCCCGGTGCTGGATCGAGTCGGAGTTGCTGGCGGCCTGATTGCTCCCATGCCGGGGAATGTGCTTGCAACCCATGTTTCGACTGGCGATGCTGTGGCGAAGGGGCAGTTGCTGCTGATCCTGGAAGCAATGAAAATGGAGCACCGTATCACCGCGCCAGCAGCCGGTGTCGTCGAAGAACTAAAAGTTCAAGAGGGCGATCAGGTGGCTAACGGCGAACTTCTTATTATCCTTTCAGATGAAGAGTCGAGTTAATTATGTCAAATACAGAATCCACGTTATATGAAGTACGTGACGGTGCGGCCTGGATTACATTAAACCGGCCGGAGAATCGCAATGCATTGTCTGCGGTACTAGTGAGTGAACTCTATACGCATCTGCAGAATGCCAATGCGGATGATAAAGCCCGTTGTATTGTGATTACAGGCAATGGCCCCGCGTTCTGCGCGGGCGCAGATCTTAAGAGTCCTCCGGGGGCAACCATTGAAGGTGTCAAATCGGTGCCCTATCCGGATGTTCTCAACAGTATTCTGGACAGCAGGAAACCAGTTATCGCTGCGATTAATGGTGCGGCGTTCGCGGGGGGATTGGGTCTTGTTGGTGCAGCGGACATAGTGGTCACTGTTGAGGATGTGATATTCAGTTTCAGTGAAGTACGCATCGGCGTTATACCGGCTGTTATATCGGTTGTTTGTCTGCGTAAGCTTGGCAACCATCATGGCATGAAACTGTTCATCACCGGCGAGAGATTTAGCGGCACGCAGGCGGTCGAGTATGGACTGGCCCACAAGGCAGTGCCTGCAGACCAATTGATGAGTGCGGTTCAGGAAGAGATCGATATGATCAAGCTGGGTGGTCCCAACGCTGTCGCGGAAGCAAAGCGATTGGTGCGTGAGGTACCTGAAGTGTCAATTGACGCCGGCTTCAAACTGACCGGTGAGTGGAGCGGCAAACTGTTCCGGTCTGAAGAGGGTCTGGAAGGTATTACAGCATTTCGTGAGAAGCGTAAGCCCAGGTGGGTAACGGAAGGAGAATAGCAACATGAGCGATGTAATCAGGATTGCAAATTGCAGTGGATTTTATGGTGACAGGCTGTCTGCGGCAAAGGAGATGGTTGAAGGCGGTCCGATCGATTTCCTGACGGGAGATTATCTGGCAGAACTGACCATGGCTATTCTCTATAACCAACGGCTGACCAGAGGCGAGCATGCCGGGTATGTCGGTACTTTCCTGAAACAGTTTCGGGAAGTCATAACCCAATGCCTGGATCAAGGCATCAAGATAGTCAACAATGCCGGTGGTTTGAACCCGAGTAGTATGGTCAAAGAGATTGAAGCCATACTGGACGAGTTGGGATTGACTGCCAGGGTAGCCTATATTGACGGTGATGATCTATTACCACGGATGGCAGAATTACAGACAGCTGGAGAAGCCTTTACCAACCTCGACAAAGGCATACCTCTCGAAGGTTCAGGTCTTCCTCCTGTGACCGCAAACGCCTATTTTGGCGGTTGGGGTATCAAGGAGGCGTTGGATCAGGGCGCTGACATCGTGATCTGCCCCAGGGTAACGGATGCTGCGGTTGTCATTGGTCCTGCAGCATGGAAGTTTGGTTGGCAGCGGACCGACTATGACGCCCTGGCGGGATCACTGGCGGCGGGCCATATAATCGAATGTGGTGCTCAGGCCACGGGCGGGAATTATGCGTTTTTCCAGGAGGTTCCCAGCTATCGCAATGTCGGTTTCCCCATAGCAGAAATGGAAGCGGACGGCAGTTTCACTATCACCAAGCATCCCGGTACAGGTGGCCTGGTTTCCGTGGGCACGGTCACGGCACAACTGCTCTATGAGATTGCTTCACCGGCTTATCTCAATCCGGATGTTATAGCCCATTTCGATACCATGAAAATTGAGCAGGTCGGCGAGGACAGGGTGTATGTGAGTGGTTGTAGAGGCAGCAGTCCGACAGCAACCCACAAGGTCTGCATCAATACGGCGGGTGGTTATCGCAACGGCATAGAATTGTTATTGACCGGGTTGGATATTGAAGAGAAGGCGCATATTCTAACAGATGCTCTGTTTGATTCTGTCGGCGGCAAGGAGCAGTTTGATGATGTGCATATCCAGTTGATTCGCACTGATAAGGAAAATCCAGACACCAATGAAGAGGCACAGGCCGCGCTTCGAATCAGTGTGAAATCCAAAGATCAGGCACTGGTTGGACGATTGTTTAATGCCAAGGCAACTGAACTGGCATTGGCTAACTTCCCCGGTTACACAGGTCGGCCAATGGGTGCTCAGGGCACACCCTTTATTACCTACTGGCCGGCATTGATCGACAGCAAACATATTGTGGAGAATGTTTATTGCGGTGGTGAGGTGACGGAAGTTCTGCCAACCAATCAACTCGGATTCGAAGAGATCTATTACCAGGAAGTGCCTGTACCAATTCCTGAGTCACCAGGGGGTGAGAAAGTGACGCTACCATTTGGTCGATTATTCGGCACGAGATCGGGTGACAAGGGTGGTTGCGCCAATCTGGGTGTCTGGGCAAAAACCGATGCAGCCTATGGGTTCCTGCACGAATATCTAACCGTAGATGAATTCAAACGCCTCTTGCCAGATATGGCAGAGTACGAGATAGATCGGTATGAATTACCCAATTTGCTGGCACTGAATTTTTATATTCACGGCGTTCTCCAGGACGGTGTCTCGTCCAGCACGCGTGTGGATGGTCAGGCAAAATCCATGGGTGAGTATCTTCGAGCCAAGTTTATCGAGGCGCCAAAGGTTCTGGTAGCCTGAAGCAAATAGGGGTTAGGACTGGTTGCCTGTCCGAAGCAGGCGGCCAACAAAACCTGATCCCGATTTCCCAATTCTGCCTGGTATCGCACTTTTCATTTCAGGACATCCATCGGACCAACCACAAAGATGCAGATTCAGGTGTTACCAAAATGCCACGAACAAAAATAGCAGTCATCGAAGATGAAGCCGATATTCTCGAAGTAATAGTCTATAACCTGAAACGGGAAGATTATCAGATAGTCACCAGCAAACGTGGAGACGGTGTTATCGTTGTGGACAGGAATATTGACGTACATATTCGTTCGATACGTAAGCAACTTGGACAACACAACCCTCTGATTGAAACTATTCGAGGTATCGGTTACAGATTCAAAGATGCTGCAGTGAAAAATTGAAAGGTTCGCGGCTGGTTTGGCAACTGTATAGCGTCTCCATTCCACAGGCCAGTTTTAACGAACGGCTGTTTGAAATGAGGCATGGAATCATCATGTCTGCTCTTGCCATCGGGTTATTTGCATTAGCACTTGGCTATATTCTCGCCAATCATTTTACGAAACCGCTGGTTCACATGACGCATGTGGCGAGCCGGATGGCTGAGGGCGACTATGATCAGCGCTATTTCTTGACCATGAGAGTTGGTCATTCTAAAGTTAAGAAAGCAAGATACACGGTGTCCAGGAAGGCTCTGATTGATCAGAGTTTCGTCAACCAATTTTAAAACTTCACAGGGTTAATCTGATGCGCGATAACAGTGTGGAATATATGCAGCGATCCAGGCTCTACTACAAGGCACAGGGTTATGCAAGATCTTACAGATGGGCTCACCATAAAGAAGTGCCTTTTTCGCCTCTGGAAAAACCCCTGCAAGAGTGTGTGGCTACAATTATCACGACTGCCATGCCAAACGACAGTTTTACGCGAGAATTGCGTTCACTCCAGATGGGAGAAATGAAACAGATCCCGAATAGTCTTTATACCGATGAACTGGCATGGGACATGGATGCGACTCATACGGATGATCTTGACTCCTATTTTCCAATCAGGCGTCTAACGGAAAAGGTGAAGGACGGACAATTGGGTCAGCTCGCTGAACACTATTATTGTGTACCAACCTCCTACAGTCAGCGTCAGACCCGAGAATTCGATGCCCCTGAAATACTCAAATCATGCATCGAGGAAGATGTAGATGTCGCGCTATTAGTAGGTTTGTGACCCGTCTGTCATCAGACCGTGAGTCTGGTTGCCCGATTACTGGAGGAAAATGGTATCAGTACAGTTATACTGGGTTCGGCCATTGATATCGTTGAGTATTGTGGTGTGCCGCGTTTCATCTTCACTGATTTCCCGTTAGGGAATCCGTGCGGTAAACCGTATGATAAATTGACGCAGTACGCCATTATTGATCAAGCACTTGACTTACTGGTCAATGCAACCAAGGCGAGAACGACTATTAAGACCCCGTTTACATGGAGTGACAACCTGGACTGGAAAGACAATTACATGAGAGTGGATGATTCCAATCGGCAAGAGCTGCTTGGAATGGGTGAGCGCAGACGAAAAGCTCAGGCTAGAATGAAAGAAAAGCTTAATCGATGAGATTCCCCGCAGCAATGCCGAGTATATGTTTGTTTCTTTTCGGACACCGAGAAGTACCGGGTTTTCGTAAAAAGTGGCATTGGACCTAAGCGTGATTGTTGCAGCAGAGGTTCAGAAGACTACAGCGGAACAGACTATGCCACAAAAAAAGACGGCGACATTAAATTCCAAACAGCTTATGACTCTGTTGAAGCTGGGCAGTAGGGGTAAGGCGTTGCACGGTGCGGGTGTTGGCAAAGCCAAGCTAATGGAAATGCTGCAAACATTACCACCAGTCGCGAAAGGTGATAGCGCAGGACTGCTGGCTCGATTGGAAAGATATTACCCTGAACCGGCTTTGAGTTTCGATGAATGTCTGATCCTGTCGTTTGTAGACGATTGTATTGGGGAGATTTTGAAACAGGCATCTCTTGATCCAGACCTGGAATGGTTAATTTTTCGATTCGCACCCCATGTTGCACTCGTTGCCGTGGCAAAGGGCCCTGCAAAATTATTCGATTCCTCTCCAGCCTTTGGAATGATAGATCAACTGTGTGAATACTGCATTGGTTGGAGTCGTGATCTCGGCATACTGGGGGAGTTAACTGTCGAGAAGGTTGAAAAGCTGGTTGAGGAGGTTTCCTTTGAGCCGAAGATTCAAAGCACACAGCTCAAGGAGCTTAAGAATTATTTCCAAAGCGAATATAAAAGATTTTCTGACAGGGAAGCCCTGTTTACGCGAGCAGAACTACGAAAACTTGAGTCGGCAGCAGCGCGGGGCCGTGTTGCAGGGATCATCAATCAAGAAATGGAGGGTCACCAGTTTCCGTTCTTCATTATCATTTTATTGCAAGGTGAATGGCTCGATTTTATACAATTAGTGCTTTTAAAAAAAGGGCTTCAGAGTAAGGAGTGGCAGGCAGCACTGAAACTGACCAGGATGCTGATCTGGTCGCTAAAAGACCGTGCCCAGGATAATGCTAACGAGCGGACAAGGTTACGCAATATCATCGCGAATCTACCCTCAAGGGCCAGGGCGCTAGACAAACTGGTGGATGTCAAAAAATTTATTGCTGAGAATGCGATAGCAGATATAGAGGCCGAATATGAGGCCATTCAGAAAGGTGAACCTTCAGAGCGCGGGGAATTTACTCCCATAGAGATACAGGGATTTGCCTCCGGTAACGACAGTGAATCGAGCATGTCGGGAAAAAGTAAACTTGAAGCTGCACCGGGAGAGTGGTTCTATTATGAAGAATTGGATCATGAATCATCCAGACTGAAACTGATTTTATTATGGCAGAACAAGCAGTTGCTCTTTTCCAATCATAATTGCAAGAGCGCTATAGCGATTGGTTATGCAGACTTCTGCAGAAGTCTTGCTGCAGGAAGAATCCGAAGGTTACCGCCTGCCCCCGCTTGCAACACAATTGTCAGGAATTATGTTGAGCAATTGCGGAAGGACCAGCGACAGAAGCAGGCGGAGGCAAAAAGGCGCAAGAAGGAAGAACAAGAAGCACTGCGCAAGCAGGCGGAGATGGCTAAGAAACTGGTCGCTGCGTCCGATATAGGCCGGCCGAAATTGTCCCTGGCTGAGAGGAAGGCTGCGTTAATCAAAGAGATCGAAGCGGTTCGTAAAGTTGCGACAGCCCGGAAACAAAAAGCGGAAAAGAAGAAACAGGCTGCAGAGAAAATACTAACGGATGCCAGCGACGCTATTCGGCGTCTTGGCATAGGTGCTGAGATAAAACTTACAACAAAGACAGACGCAGTGATTGAATGCAAGTTGTTGACAAAAATGTCGAGTATAGATCGATACATATTTGTAGATCGGGATGGTATCAAGGTCGCCCAACACAATCAGGAGGAACTCGTGAAACTGTATCTGGATAAGAATCTTGAGATACTCACGAAGGGTGAGGAATTTGAAGATACCCTTGCCGCCATCGTCCAGGGACTGCGGGAAGATCGGGACAAGATTCTCGCTGAAGAGGAGGCCTGATAAAGAACGAGTACACCCTTCGGGCTAATCCGACCTGTGAGTATCGAATCTGTAGGTTGGGTTAGGACAAAGTCCGTAATCCAACAAATTCAAGGTCCGGAATTGGGCACCAAGCAGACATACTCATAGATGGTCTCTGTGAGAAACTAATCAGACAGTGTTGGCCTGATCGATTCTGAGCTATTACACATTAAAGCAGCGAACCTCTCAATCAGAGGTCGCTAGATAATCGTTTCGTTCCGCTGGTTTTTCAGAAAGGTACTCAACGAATTCCCATGCGATGCCATTGCCATCGTGATAATAGATGCGCTGCCGATGGGGGTGATCATTTTCAATGCCAGTCGGCTCGAAACCTGCCGCATCGAGTCGAGAGATCAGTACAGTGAATGCGTGGAGCCTGGACGCAAATTTGATCTGAATTTAAACAGATCTTTATCAATTCTTAACACCTAAAGATTCTCATCTTGCCATTCATCAGGAGGAGTTATCGATGGCTCGATGGGTCATATTTTCTTTATCTTTGCTGCTATTGGCGGCTTGTGGTGAATCGGGTTCTCAGACCGGAAGTGGAACGCTAAACGAGGTAAAAACCAGTGCTTTGCAAGGCGCTTTAAAAGGCAAGGTACGGCTGGTCCTTTCCAA
Source organism: Gammaproteobacteria bacterium (assembly GCA_030123805.1). Lineage (GTDB taxonomy): Bacteria > Pseudomonadota > Gammaproteobacteria > Pseudomonadales > Azotimanducaceae > JASJXV01. The sequence goes on along the minus strand of JASJXV010000091.1, from coordinate 2,289 downwards.
GAGCCGCAACACCGTGGACGAATGCTTCCCGGCTCGCCCGAAGGGAGCGACCCAAATGACCCAATACGGCGTTGCAGTCCTTGGAAAGGACCAGCCATTCCCTGCGGACTGCGCCTTGTCTTGGATCATTTGGGTCGCTCTGAATATGACAATATTACCTTGAAGGACTACTAGCGCAATTTACCTCAGTGAATACGCGTCACCAGGGATGAGGAATGTCATCAAACCAACGCTTGAGATTCTGGCCGGTATTCCCACAGTCGTATACGGATATTTTGCGCTAACGACAACAACACCGCTGCTGCAGGCTGTGTTTCCGTCCACGCGTGTATTTAATGCCGCCAGTGCTGCAATTGTTGTCGGCATTATGGTGTTGCCGATGATTGCTTCCTTGTGTGATGATGCGCTGAAGTCAGTGCCTGACTCCCTTCGAGAAGCCGCTTACTCGTTGGGCGCGCCCTCCTTTGAAGTGAATATGCGTATAGTTGTGCCTGCTGCTTTGTCGGGCATATTTGCCGCATTTGTGTTAGCCATCTCCCGCGCCATAGGTGAAACCATGGCAGTAACTCTGGCAGCTGGAGCGACGCCGGTTCTAACGCTTGATCCTCTGGAAAGCATTCAAACCATGACCGCTTATCTGGTCCAGGTTAGTCTCGGCGATACGCCGGTGGGAACCCTCACAGACCCTTTTTGCTGTGGCAACAGCTCTGTTCTCACTAACACTTGTGCGTAACGTGATTGCCGGCTGGGTGATGCAACGTTTTCAGGAGGTGCATGAGTGATGACTGGTCAATTGCAGCGCAGGCGTTTGATTGCCAGTGTATTCAGAATTCTGTGTCTGCTGGTTACCTGGCTGGTGATTTCGATTCCGGGGATTCTAATCTATCAGATCGCAGTGGATGGTTAGCCTGTGCTGCCTCCTGGACGCTTATTCGTCATTAACCGCGCGGAGCAGATCAAGCGCACGGCCAAGACATTCCAGCCGCTCGTTGAGTGTGTTTCCCTGCGGATCGAGTCTCAGAGTGGTAATGCCCGCTTGTTTGTAGGCTCGCATCCGATCCTTCACCATATCTTCAGTACCTAACAGATTGGTTCTGGTGACGAGCTCGTCTGGTACTGTATTGGCTGCTTGTTCACGTTGTCCCGAGATCCATAAACTCTGCACTTCGCGGGCAACGTCGGCATAGCCCTGTCGCTTGAAGGCATCATTATAAAAATTGTGCTGTGCAGATCCCATGGCACCCAGTTGAAATGCCAGACCTGTCTTTCGAGTTCCGATCAATTGATCAACGTCATCGCTGAATGCGACAGACCCACCCACTTGCAAATCAATATCTGACAAACTGCGCCCGGCTTTTTCGGCTCCGGTCCGAATATGTTCAAATACGACATCAGCGGTTTCAGGCGTAAAAGAAGTACCCAGCCAACCGTCGGCGACTTCGCCCGTCAGTTCAAGGCTCCTGGGGCTCAGGGTTGCTAAATAAATCGGTATTTTGTCGTTGCCGGGTTGTGAAAGTCTGAGTGCTTTTCCTTCACCCCCGGGTAACGGCAAGGTGTAGTGCTTACCTTTATAGGCAATCTTCTCGCCACGAAAGGCCATTCGAATAATGTCTATATTTTCCCGCATGCGCGTCAGTGGACGGTCGAACGGCACTCCCTGTAAACCTTCCACTACCTGGGGACCGCTGGCACCCAAACCCAGAATAAATCGATCATCAGATACAGCCGCCAGGGTCAATGCTGTCATTGCAGTCATGGAGGGGGTGCGGGCGCTGATCTGCATGATACCGGAACCCAGTTTCATGGTGGTTGTCCTGGCTGCCAGATATGCCAGAGGCACAACGGCATCCTGACCCCAGGCTTCGGCTGACCAGGTGTATTCAATACCCAGTTTTTCCGCCTCTACTACATATTGGACCAGGTTATGCCAGTCGCGTTGGCCGCCGGAATTGGCAGCGCCGATTGCTATAGCCGCTTTCATACAAGATCTCCGATGATTGAATTGGATGCAACCGGATTCTATGGTTATTGCTGCTGGTGGTACAAGTAGAATCAGGGAATTTGATGTGGTTTGATTGTAATTGTTGTCTCCTGAATCAGTCTGATCGACAGCGCGAGTAACTCACATCAGCACCCGTTCCCAGTCGGACATCTACTTCTGCTTTACTTGAAGCAAATACATTCGCACCGGTAGAAAGCTTACCTTCAATCCGTTCAGCGCCGCACAGACCAGCGCTCGCCCCGGTAGAGAGTTTGATGTGTGCTGTCGCGACTTTCAGATCGTTTCTG
>JASJXV010000198.1 GCA_030123805.1 Gammaproteobacteria bacterium | reverse complement strand
ATCACCTGTTCCGCCTATAGCTTCTGGCACGCAAAATAGACGATGAAAGTAGCTTAACACTCTACCTTTGTACCCTCATACCATTTGAGAAGAAGCGGTTTTCCACCTGCTCGCGAGCCTCCGCCGTGTAGTTATCAAGCCCCAGTTTCTTTTGCTTGCCGTTAATAACATCGATCTTGGCTTCGCCCATTTTGTGATAATCCAGGAGATGTATGTCCCGAACATTCATCGACAACAGAAATTCTGAGATGGCGTCGATATTGTCATCACCGTCTGTGATGCCAGGGACCAGTGGTAGCCGATACTCTACAGGGAAATGCTGTTCCTTCAACAGTCTGGCATTGCACATAACCCCGTCGTAACCGCTGCCAATATGGCTGGCAAACTGATCGGGGTCGATAAGCTTGAGGTCGAAGTAGATGAGATCCAGTTTCTTGAGGATGGGCTGCCATTTCTCAAAAGAGAATAATCCGGCAGTCTCGAGGTTAGTGTGGATATTTTCAGTGATACACAGATCCACCACCTGGTCAATGAAGCGTGGATACAGGGTAGGTTCGCCGCCGGTAAAGGTCACGCCACCCAGGCTTTCCTTGTAGTATGCATGGTCAGCCAGTATTTTTTCGAATAGCTGAACTGGCGTCATATACTCGCCGATCATTTTGAGTGCGTCATAAGCACACGCATCTGCACAGTCTCCGCAGGCAGTACACTTGTCATAGTTGATGCGGAAATTTTCCTGCTGAATGGCGTCTTCTTTACATGTCTTCAAACACGCAAAACTCTGGTGGCATCGATTGCCATAAAAAGCAAGTACTGGCTTATTGAACTGGGACTCCGGGTTCTGGCACCAGCTACAGTGGAAATTACAACCTTTCAAAAAGATGAGTGTGCGAATACCCGGCCCGTCATGGATGGAAAAACGCTGAATATCGAACACCGGCGCCTGATTACTCATGCTGACAACTACCAGCCTGCAAAGACGCTCCCCATAGTGATATTGTTGGTAACATTCAGGGTGCCTGCTGTTGGGTACGATCAATAATCTCTTGCTGCATTGCGGGTGTCAGGTCAACAAAATAAGCACTGTATCCGGATATGCGCACCAGCAGATTGCGATATTTTTCCGGGTGTTCTTTGGCAGACTGCAACACAGCAGCATCAATCACATTCACCTGCACCTGCATGCCTCCTTGCTTAAAGTAACCCTTAACCAGTCCCCTGAGCAGGTCTTTGCCTTTATCGCCTTTCAGCGTATTGGAATCAAACTTGAGATTAAGGTTGATACCGTTACCGAATCGCTGATGGTTCAATGACGCTACCGAATTGAGTGAAGCTGTTGGGCCAAACCGGTCAGCGCCATCACTGGGGGCAAGACCATCTGCCAGGGACTCACCGGCGAGTCGCCCGGAGGGTAGGGCAGAAGTCAACTCACCAAAGCCCCTGTGACAGGTCATGGAATAAAACCCCGGCATCCATCTGCCACCGCGAGTGTTGGTATGGCGTGATACAGATTGGTCAAAGATCTCTGTAACCTTGGCCATATAAGCATCGACCTTCGGATCGTCATTGCCGAATTTGCTGATCTTCAATGCTTGAGCCCGCAGCATTTCCAGGCTTTCAAAATTACAGGCACAAGCATTTGCGACATCCTCAAGCGTATGATGCTTGTGAGTGAATACAAGGGCGTCTATAACCGCTAACGAATCTGCTACATCAGCGATACCCACACCCTGGATTCCAGAGGCATTGTAGGTCGCGCCACCCGCTGTCAGATCAGTGGCGGACTCAAGGCAGCCCTGGACTGTAAGCGATGAAAAAGGCGTCGGAAAATAACGTGCATTGGCGATCTCCAATTGATCGAGTTTATACTTCAGGGCGTCAATTTGTTGATCGACCTGTTGCTGCAGACGTTCCAACAGATCATCCATACAGTGAATATTATCCAGGTATTGTCTTCTCCTGCGCTTATCGCCGAGGAGAGGTTTCCCGCCCCCGAGTACCAATTCAAGATTGATCGCCACATTCACCAGCGCCGCATCGGATGAGGTGAAGCTGACGCCCTGTATTGCAGGTTCCACACAACCCACTGTGGCATAATCCCAGAGCAATTCGGGGTCTGCCTGCCGTTTACTCATAGCCGGCATGATAGCATCGTCATTATAGAGTGCAGGCGAACCACCGCCTGCTATGATTACATCGAATAGCCGCGCGACATAGTTCGGCTTGGACGTGTCGCTGATTCTAGCGTGCCAGTTGGGCTGGCGTGTCTTGACACTCTCGAGCACATCGAGGAATAGGAACGTTAATTCGTTACTGGCATCTTTTCCCTGTTGATCTATACCTCCCAGGGTTAGCGCCTGGCCGCTCGGTAAACCACTCAGATATTTGGTGATGCGTGCCGAGAACAAAGGAATGACCTCGGACAATTTGATGCACAAGGCGGCAATCAATTCCCGGGTTTTATCGGCATCGAATAGCCCCTGTTCCTTTTCAGCCTGAAGCAGGGGATACAGATATTGATCTACCCGGCCAAGACTGATGCCCTGGTCCATGGATTCAATTTGAATGATCAGCTGGAAAAACCAGATCATCTGCAATGCCTGATGCATGGTTTTTGCAGGATAGCGTGGTACCTGCCGCAAAACGGCAACGATGTCTGTGCAACCTGAATCTTTAGCGAGTGTGAGATGTCGATCTGCGAAATCATCCAGGGCATCCAGCACGATCAGGTTACCCTTGAGATAGTCCGTTTGTGGTTCGCTTAGTGAAGCATCATCCAGTCTCGCCTTGATGCCTGCCCTGAGCCCTACGGTGCCCGTCTGTATCAGCATGCCGAAATCGGGAATAAAATGAGCTATTCCGCCCGCTTCACTGACAAGATACTGATCAACACGGCCGAGTTCTTTCAGGTGTCTGAGTTTCCCCTTGCCCTGAAATGCCAATGCGGCCAGGTTTCGATTGAGCCAGTAGGGGATAACGCTGCTTATGACCTTCCAGCGTTGCTTCTTGTCGAAGTATAAAGGGTTGACCTCTCTTTTCTCGAAACAGAGCAGATCTTCCAACATGGCCACACCGCTGCGCTCGACCTGACAGATAGCGCCAATTCGATGTTCGGTATGGCTGCCAACAATCAACTCATGCGCATAGATGTCGATGCTTTTGTTTCTAAGATGGTAAGCCAGACAATGGGCATTCAGCAGGTGTGGGGAGTGATATTTTTTCGCCTGTTGCCTATGAAATTCTGTGTAGTGTATGGCGCGTTCGATGCCGATAGAGGGTGTGGCCTGATTGTGATCGTCCAGCAGTTGTCGTATACGATCAGAAGGAGACCAGGCTGTATTGGCAGTGATTACATCACCCTGGCCTGTAGTTGCCGCTGGCTTGTTCCGGATTCTACTATTACCCATATACGGGGCTCCGATGGCGTTAAACAGATGTCATGGGTGCAATTGCTCAGAGCCGGTAAACTCAATTTTAGCCAGGGTGTATCACAAGCGTAGAGCAAATACCGCTCTGAAATCAAGGTAAAAAGCCCAGGACCAGGCGTAAGGGAGTAGTGATGGGGCTGCGCTATCGCCCACCAGGGCAATGGGATTTAACAGGGGTCCGGGTCGCCTTTATTTATCTGGCGTTCGGCAACATCCCATCCCGGATCAGATAGCCTGTCCGATGCCTGCATTTCGCAGTGCAGTTTCGTCCACCCCTCTGCCTACACAGCATTCGGCTAATACCCCATCTACCACCACCGCAGGAACCGCCTTTATGCCCAGCTGTGCTGCGCGCGCTGAGACACTGGTATCTTTCATATCAAGCACTGTAACTTCGCATGAATCACATGCTAAACGGTTAACCAGATCGATTACACCCTCACAGATAGAGCAGCCGGCACTAAAAACCTCCACCTTTCTTTTTGAATTCATTATCGCCTCCTCTTTAGGTCTTCTATGCTTTTAAACCCTTTAGTCGGTACAAGGTCAATTGTTTAGCGACAATTATCCTGGCCGGTGACAAATTAGCCCCAAAACCTCAACCTTCAAAAACAACATTTGCTGGTAGTGGTACTCTCTTTAATAAGAAACAGTTCTCAAAACTGAGTTTGTGCAATGTTTTAATTCAATTCGAGCTTGCAGAATATAAGGCGGCTGTTGGCGCGCCGGAAAGTAAGGAAGGAGTGCTATTTGCCGGTACCACAGAACCTACCAAGGCATGTATA
>JASJXV010000197.1 GCA_030123805.1 Gammaproteobacteria bacterium | reverse complement strand
AGTCGCTGCGTAACAATTAGTTCACATTTTGCGAGGACTAATCGTGTAGTTCCACTTGGGAAGGGTTGCGTGATGTTCGATAGCCAGGTTACGAAAATCTTCCTTCGGAATTCGAATGCCTCTGGTGTATTCTTTGTTCACAAGAGTGGCTTTAACCTTTAGTCCCGTTTTGGTCGTCGTCGTTCTAATGTAGTTTAGAATGGCATCGTAACTGCTAAGTGGTTGCCCCTGCCAGTTCTTGCTTATTGCACTGAAAAGTCTATGTTCTATCGGATTCCATTTGGACGTCCCAGGAGGATAGTGGCTTACCGTTACAGGGATCTGGAATCTGTCAGCAACACATGTCTGAATGAATGATTTCCAGGCGTGTGAAGTGCTGCTATTTGAGCCGCCACCGTCTGCTAGAATGAGCAACTTCGGTGCACTTGCGTAATCCTTCTTGCTGTTTTGCCACCATCGTGCGATTGAGTTGGCAGCAAATTCAGGGGTGTCGTACGACGTACCAACGAACACACTTGCACGGTTGAGGTTCGGTTCATAGATGCCGTAGGGTATGGCAATGCCTTTGGCAAGGGATCGAAAGTCATGGTCATTTACCTGTTGTGGTTCACGCTCCCAAGTTGATCCGTTGTTCTTGAATTGACCCACCTGCTCTTTCTTCTTGCTATCGACACTGATAATAGGGTTTCCGCCACGAGTAAACTCGCTGCGCTGATGGTTGATGTATTCAAACTGTTCATTACGATCAGGTGACGTAGCCTGAGAAATGGATTTGCGATTGACTCTCAGAGAGAATCCCATCTCCGTGAGAAGCCGTGATACCGTGCTTGCGCAAACCTCTATACCAAGGGTTCGCAGTTCCTTGGCTATTTTCTCTGTAGCACGTCGGCTCCATTTCAAACCGGAGATGGGATCACCGGCGGTATCATGCGCTAATAGTCGCTCTATCTCGGCAATGACTTCAGGTGTTTTTTTTAACTTCGGGTCGTCCTGCGCCCGATGCTCGGATGCCTTGCCACTGAATATCTCGTTCCAGCAATTGCCCACGGCCTTTGGCAACGGTATGAGGGTCAAGACCTAACAGATCTGCGATCCTGGCATCACCGCCATGGCCAAACTGCATCGCCTCCAGACCGGCAAATAGACGCCTTTGTTTCTCGTCGAGCAGACTGAAAAACAAAATGATGGCCGCTTTTATCTCGTCAGAAACCCAATCTGTACCCAACACGATAGCACGCGTTCCCTGGCTGATGTTATCCGCTTGACGATGGGCAATCTGCCGTTGTTTGACAGGCAAATCTCTTGAGCAATATAGGTAAAGCCCGAGATTCTTTTCTCTAGCCACCCTGCCTTGTTGAAAGAGTTTGAGCAACGATACGTTGACATTGACATGCAGCAGTTCCTTCAGTTCCACACCCAAAAAGCCACCCGCAGATTCATTGATAAAGTACTCAAGTGCATTCAACAAGGATCCGTGATGCGAAAACCAAATGGAGTCAAATGACCACAACCCCAGTGCATTGAACCGGGCAATGCTATGCAGTGTATAGTAACGTCCAGCATGCGAGTAACTGGTAAGATATTCCAGCTCACCCAATTTTCGAAATACAGTTGCCGGTGCAGCTGTACCCAGAACTTCTTGCAGCTGTTTCATAGTGGCGACTTTCTGCTGTTTTAACAGTGTATTTAGCGTACTGCTGAGAAAGTTAGTCGCATTCATAATGATAGAGTGGAAACTATAAATATACTGAAGTTCACACTCTATCATTATAGACGCAGTAAATACAAGCTGGACATCACCGAATAGACCGGAAAATATAGGAATAAATGTAGATATTCAGCTATTGCAGGAAAGGGAAAGGCACTGGTTTATGATAGGTATAGAAATGCAAATGTGAATTAAATGTTGCGCGTACGCTTAGGGGAGTATTAGGTATTCTTCTATTCATATTTCAAGACGCTCTGGCTGTGACTGCCGTTGAATAAATTGCTGGACATCATTGCAGACCTGTTTCGCAATTGGTCTGAATATTCATACAACAACAAATATAGAACAGTTGTTAGCTGTTTCCTGGTGATTTTCTTGTCTGGCACTCAATCACCAGAACTACAGATTGAGGTGGATTCTGGTTCTTATCCGGGGGACGAACATCTATCAATTGTCACATTCGATGCATTCCTCGACCGATAGTCGGCGTGGTTGCCCTTTTATCATTTCGCTGGCTTCGATGATTTCTGCCTTGCAGAGCATCTTTACATAACGTATTCCTCAATAAACTTCAGCACCGCTGCGTCACTGTAGTTCTGGTTCGGCTTCTTCCTGAATCCATGCCCTTCATCATCGAAAAGTAAATACCAGACATCCATACCGTTTTCCCGTACCGCCTCGACGATCTGCTCGGACTCGGATGCGGGCACCCTGGGGTCGTTTGCGCCCTGTAGTACAAATAGCGGTGCAGTGATCTTATCGACATTGTTGATGGGTGCGGTACGGTTCAGGTATTCGAAAATTTCGGGTTTGCGCTCATCCCCGTATTCCTGACGTCGATGATCACGGCGATAATCGCTGGTATTCTGCAGAAAGGTGACGAAGTTGCTGATACCAAAATACTCTACACCGGCACGAATTCTGTCGCTGTAAAGCATTAGCGAACCTAAAACCATATAACCCCCGTAGGAACCACCGATCACACCCACCCGATCCAGGTCCATATCCGGCTGGGTCTTGATCCAATCCAGTAACGATCCAATGTCACGCACCGAATCCTCTCGCTTCAAACCGTTATCGAGATTAATATAGCGCTTGCCATATCCTGCTGATCCCCTGACGTTGGGTGTAATCACAATAATGCCCAGTTCGTTCACCAGGGATTGCACACGGGCGGAAAATCCGGGACGTACCTGACCTTCGGGCCCGCCGTGAATTGAGATCATGACCGGCAAACGCTTATCGACAGTCTTTGGTTTATACACAAACGCGGGGATCATTCGCGCAGCACCATCTACCTGATCGTAGGTCGGGTAATGAATCAGTTTCGCATCGACAAAGTTGTCCACGTTCAATCCACCCGCCTCACTGCGGGTCCAGCGAGTCAGCGAACGGTCGCGTGGCCGGAAAACATAGACGTCCGCCCTTGAGGTGGCTGTGGTCAGTGTCAAGGCAATCCGTCTGTCACCAGGCGCAAAAGAAAAACTATAGATCAGTCCCTCAGGAATCTCCTTCACCTGTGTATAAGAGTCATTCCGGGTATTGAGAAGGTAGAGCCGCGAAATGCCATCCTCATTAGTAACAAACGCGAGCTGCTTTCCGTCGCTGGACATGTCGACACCCGATACACCCCAGTTGATATCGGATGTTATGGTCGTCATCTGCCCGGTGTCCAGATTGAATTTTTGCAGCTTTGAAAAGTCGCTGCCGAGATCGCTGCTGAGATAAAGGCTCTGCCCATCCGCACTGAATTCACCGCTGCCGTAAGCAGCCTTCTGATCTGCGGGGCCAATCCGATTCATCTTTCCGCTCTCTACGTCCACAATGTAAGGCCGTGAATCTACGGCTGAGACCACCTGCCTCACCAGCAGCTTGGTGTCATCCTGCGACCAGCTTCCAGGGTACCAATAAAAACCCGAACCTTTTACCAACATCCTGGCTGAGTCTGGATCATCCACCTTCGATAGCCAGACATCGAATCGGCGCGGATCATCCCGATTACTCATATAGGCGAAATATTCGCCGTCGTTCGACCAGCTTATGGCACTGTTACGGGAGCCTGAAGGGGTCAGTTGAGCCGTCTTGCCATCATTCAGATTGAAATGAAAAATCTGGTAATTCTCATCTCCACCGATATCTCTTGAAAACAGTAAAGAGTTCGACTCCTTGGCCGGTGAAAACTGACCGGAAGTGAGCGGTTCCCGATAGAAGGTGAGTTGGGACCGCACCCCGAGTGGCTGAGACACCAGATGAAGTTGATTGGTATCCGCCAGCCGGGTTGAGATCAGCAGCGAGTCGCCACTCGGATGCCAGCTCAGGTGAAAGGCTGAACGAATATTGGAGTACTGCGCGACGCGATTAATCAATTGATCAGAAATATCAGGAACGCCCTCAAGAGTGCGGTTACCCTCGATACGCCTTTCTACCGCCAGACCAGTCAATGGAGCTGTTATGAAAATAACGATCACGATTCGAATTAGAAACGACATGACTATGACCCCGTGGTTTAGAAGCAGTGTTACAGCTTTTAGATGCGACGGTGAATCTGTCACTTTTCCCTCA
>JASJXV010000196.1 GCA_030123805.1 Gammaproteobacteria bacterium | reverse complement strand
AAACAGAATGCCGTGGCAGCAAAACAGAACAACGGAAATTGATGTAAACCTTCAGCCTTCCTTGGTTTTATTCTGCTGTGCAGTGGGCAGATAGTCCCCTTCGAAATGACTCAAGTGGCCATCAACAAAGAATAGAGACATATATTTACTTATGGGGGTTAGCCCGCCAAGCTGAATGGTATAAATGTAATCCCAGCGTTCACTGTCGAGGCTGTCATCCACAATCGCATTGCCCAGGACGAATCTAACCTGGCTTTTGGTCATTCCTGGTTTCAGTTTGTCGACCATTGCCTGGGTGATTACGTTACCCTGTTGAATGGTGATCTTGTGTACGCCGGGGAAGCTAAATGATGAACAGCCGCTGATGACCAGAAGCAGAAGAATAATAATTGCTCTCATAAATATCTTTTGATCGTCCTATGTTACTTCCAATTAGCTGGAAAAGCCGCAATACTAACCCAACTGTCGGTTAAAAAAAACTGAATTGATATCAGCTGATTGCACCACTCTGATTAAGTTCGATTCAGCGCCACAGACGTTTATCGAATAGCTATCTGTTATCAAGAGCCACCCTGAAAGACTATGGAAACAGAAACCCAGGAACTAAAAGATGCCGGATTAAAGATTACGGCACCGAGAGTTAAGATTCTCCAGATTCTGGAAAGTTCGGCCATCAGACATCTGAGCGCCGAGGATGTCTACCGGAAGCTATTAACCAATAATGAAGAGATTGGCCTTGCCACTGTGTATCGAGTCTTAACGCAATTTGAAGCAGCCGGACTCGTGATCAGGCATCACTTTGAGGAAGGTCATTCGGTATTTGAATTGGCTGGCACTTTTCATCACGATCACCTGGTCTGTATCAAGTGTGGTCGTGTCGAGGAATTCAGCGATGCAGATATCGAGGCATTGCAGTGCAAGATTGCTGATAAATTTGGCTTTGAGCTAACTGAACACAATCTCAATATGTATGGCTATTGCCCGAAGTGTCAAACCGGCGATTAATCCCGTTGAGCTGTTTCAAACATCTCTCTGGCATGCGCCATTGACTGGGCAGTGAGTTCAATACCACCCAGCATTCTGGCGATTTCTGAGACTTTGTCCACTGTTATCAGTCTGGTAATTTCTGTCAGTGTAATGTCGTCCTGACTCAGGCGTGATACCAGCAGATGTTGATGTCCCTGAGCGGCAACCTGCGGTAGATGGGTAACGCAAAGTATCTGACCCTGGCTACCCAATTGTCGCAACATAGCGCCTACCACCTCGGCGATGCCACCGCCAATGCCAACGTCTACTTCATCGAAGACCAGCGTCGGTGCCTTGGTGGTACTGGCGGTAACCACTTGAATTGCCAGTGAGATGCGGGAAAGTTCACCACCGGAAGCGATTTTGTTGAGGGCTTTTTTGCTTTGACCTGCAATGGTGCTGATCAGAAACTCTATGTCTTCCTGACCATGCCTGCCGAATGGATTTTTTAACGGGACGAGGTTAACAGCAAACTCAGTATCTGACATGCCCAGTTTCTTTAATCTGGCGCTGACTTGTGTTGCCAGTTTTTTCGCGCTTGCTGCGCGTTTTTTACTCAGTGTTGTAGCGGCTTGTAAATATTGTGTCCGCAGTTCTTCAATCAGATTAGTTACTTCATCCAGCCGCGTATCAACGTTTTCAAGATTAGATAGCTCAGTCAGTATATGGTGTTCCACCTGGGGGATTTCAGCCGCATCGATGTGATGCTTGCGGGCAATCTCATAGATTCTACCCAGTCTATCCTCCACTTCCTGCAGGCGCTGGGGATCAATCTGGAATTCTTCTGTGAAGTTGTGCAGGTCAATCCCGGCTTCCTCCAATTGAATTCTGCTGCTGTTTAACAAATCAATAATTCCGTGCAGTTGGGGGTCATCGATCTCTTCAAGGTGACGTATGCCTCGAGCCAGACTGTCAGCTATCGACGCCCTGGAATCGCCTGAGTCAGTTAGAATCTCCAGTACCTGTTGGCAGTTCTCCAATGAGGATTCTGCCCCTGCAAGTCTTTTTTGTTCAACAGCCAGCTTAATGTGCTCATCTTCCCGCATGTTCAGGTCACTGAGTTCGCTTGCCTGGTAGGTAAGGAGTTGCAGGCGTGATGACTGTTCACCTGTTACTTTTTTCAATTCGGCCAGTTCATTTTCGGCAGTCTTCAATGCAGCATAAATTTGCCCCACTTGTTGCACTATCTTTTCCAGGCCACCAAAGTTATCCAGCAGGCGTCGGTGGGTTTCTTTCTTCAGCAAGGACTGATGTTCATGTTGCAAGTGAATGTCGATTAGCAATTCACCCAAAAGCTTCAGGTCTTGCACTGTGCAGGGTTGGCTGTTGATGTAGGCGCGCGAGCGGCCGTCTTTGGTGATGATGCGCCGCAGGATGCATTCCATGCTGTCGTTGTTCGAAAGTTCGCGTTCAACCAGCCATGTTTGCGCGTCAACATTGTCAGTCAGATCAAAGGTGGCGTGAATCTCGGCTTTATCCTGCCCATCGGCCAATATACTCGTGTCTGCTCTATCTCCCAGAGTGAGCCCCAGTGCATCCAGCATTATTGATTTACCCGCACCGGTTTCACCCGTGATAACCGTCATGCCGGAATCGAACTCCAGATCCAGATGGGCAACGATGGCGAAATTGATGATGTGCAGGTGAACAAGCATGATAACAACTACCGATTGAACAGCCTCGTATTTAACTTAAACAGAGCACAAGTTGCCAGATAAATTGCAGTCTGACTTGATTAGAATTGAATAATCTGTAAATGTCATGCTTTAGCGGTGACAAAGATCGCGTGGATTAGTGCAAGGACCTTGCAAAGATGGAACGGCAAGACAATCTGATTATTAATGAACGGGCTCAGCAATTACTCAAGGTGCTGGTCGAGAGCTATATCGAGAACGGTCAGCCGGTGGGATCGAAAAAACTGCTTGATCAGTCTGATTTAACCGTGAGTTCGGCGACTGTGCGTAATGTTATGGCTGATCTGGAAGAGAAAGGTTACCTCAGCTCTCCCCATACTTCAGCAGGTCGTGTGCCAACTCCTATGGGATACCGCTTTTTTGTCGATTGTCTGATCAATGTAGAACCGATTGAAAATTCTGCTTTACTGAAGCTTGGGAAACGCCTGGATCCTGACATGTCATACCAGGAACTGGTGGCATCGGCGTCAAGTCTGTTGTCGGATGTGACTCATATGGCCGGTGTGGTCACCTTGCCGAAAAGAGAGCAGGTCCTTCTGCGTCATGTCGAATTTCTCCACCTGTCAGAAAAACGCGTATTGGTCATTCTGGTTTTGGATGGACATGAGGTGCAAAACCGCATCATCTATACCCAGAGGGAATACAGCGAGAATCAACTCAAGGAAGCCGCGAACTATATTAATCAGTCATTTGCCGGTGAAACCCTGTCCAATATTCGCAAGGGTTTACTCGATAGTATGCAGTCGGATCGTGAACACATGGATTCCCTGATGCAAACAGCCATGGAGCTTGCTGGGAAGGCTTTCAGTACCGAAGAGGTTAGTGATTATGTGGTTGCAGGTCAGGAAAATCTGTTCGAGTTGGCCAGAGAACAGGCTCTTGAAAGCCTCAGAGATCTATTCCATGCATTCTCCCTGAAAGGTGACATTCTGCAGCTGCTCGATAAGTGTACGGACACCCAGGGAGTACAGCTCTTTATAGGTGAAGAATCGGGCTACAAGCCGCTAGATGAGTGCAGTGTAATCACCTCTGCGTACCAGGTTGAAGGTGAATTAGTAGGTGTCCTGGGTGTCATTGGGCCAACCAGAATGGCTTATAATAAAGTCATTCCCATCGTAGATGCGACCGCACGTATTCTCAGTGTTGCTATGGATGCGTCTCTCAGATAACCAGGATATGCGAGTCCGACAGGCTGCTGGCTTCGAAATGTTTTGAGATCACAAGGCATCTGGCCAAACTCTGTAAAGACTTGAATCCTGTTACCCCATCCCCATATAGATAAACCAGTAATTGCTGAAGCCGGTGGGCTACTGATTGTCCGCTTCAGTCCAGGATCAAAACCGTAACGATTAAGTTCAGTATCAGGAGTTGAAATCATGTCTCATTCCGAGAAGCCGGACACCGACACTAGCGAAGAAGAGGTGGTCGATGATGCAGCGGAAAATGAGTTCGTAGAAGAGCAAGTGGCAAGCAAGGCTGTGGTAGAAGATCAGAGCCCGGAAGAACAGAAGGAGCAGGAAGAAGAGAAGGAGCAGGAAGAAGAGAAGGAGCAGGAAGAA
>JASJXV010000015.1 GCA_030123805.1 Gammaproteobacteria bacterium | reverse complement strand
GATGCATCACGTGATGCAATTGATGATCAGGATCGCGAACCGGCGACAATATTTGCCAGCCAGCCCTGCTTTGACAGAGTAAATAGGGACACTGTGGTTACATCTCCACAAAAGGAGACGTTACCCTTCATTTCAGCCCATGCCAAACAGCGCTGCAATAATCATCAATAGACCAGCCAGTCCAACCGCGAATACGATGGTGCGTATCCATCGAATGCCAAACATGTAGCAGGGCACGTAGGCTACACGACTCCAAAAATAGATACTTGCTCCCATTACTGTCAGTTCGTTGGAGATGCCCGCCAGATGTGCAATCATGATCAGCGGGGCGAACATAACCATTCCTTCGACAGAATTGTTGACGGTGCGGGTTGCCCGACCTCGTAATCCTTCTGCTGCAGGCAGATCTGATCGATCGCCAACTAGAACGGTAAGGGGTACACCTGTAAAAAGTGAAGTCAATGATTGCATTGCAAGCAACAGCATAAACAGTATGGTAGTCCCGGTTAACATCCATAGTTCTGTTGTCATATCTACATCCTCCTGGAAAATCCAGATATTGCGATATTTATACATCAAGGCACTAATTTACAGTTAGTTGGACCCGGATGCAAAGTCCGTTGCCAGTCCCTTACGGTTCAATGCTAAACGCACCTAAAAAAGGCGACGCAGGCATTAAAAAATAACGCCTCCGCCGGGCATCTTTAAAACGCTGCGAAACCACCGTCGATCATCATGACATCGCCGGAGTGGTAGACACTGGCATCACTTGCCAGATAGACGGCAAGGCCGCTGAAGTCAGAGGGCACACCCCAACGTCGTTGCGGGATTCGGGTCAGAACTTTCGCTTTCATTAGGTCCGAGTTAAGACTGCCTGCTGTCATTGGCGTGTCTATCCACCCGGGGATGATGGCATTGGCGCGGATGCCGTAGCGAGCATATCCGGTGCACAGGCTCCTGATCATGGCATTGATCCCGGCTTTGGTAGCCCCATAATGGACCGATCGCGGAGATCCAAAAATAGCAGTGCCGCTACTGGTAACGACCAGCGAACCACCGTCGCCTTTCTCTACCATGTGTTTTACTGCTGTCTGCAAGGTATAAAACACTCCATCCATGTTTACCCGGAATACCTCATGCCACTCTTCTGCTGTCACATCAGCGAATAAAGTACCCTTACCGCCGATACCGGCATTGGCAAAACAGGAATCTATGTGTCCGAATTCCTCAACTGCCCTGGCAAAACTCTCAGTCACCTGCTCCTGGTCGCCGACGTCACAGCGTTGAGCCAGTACCTTGCCGCCATATTGTTTGAGTTTTTCTGCGGCGGCTTCGTTCTTTGTCTCATTGGTACCCCAGATACAAACATCTGCACCGGCCTCTGCCAGACCCTCAGCAAATCCTAACCCGATACCCGAATTACCCCCGGTGACCAATGCAACCTTACCGGTCAGATCAAACTTTGAAAATGCCATTCACGCACTCCTGTTGTTGGTTTAGTAGTTGGACTGATTGTAGCAGGCTCAATGTCCGTGTCATGGGCCAATATTAAGAATTTTAAACCAACAATTGGCGACCTGCTTCGCGTATGATTGCGTGCCATGAATTCCCGTTGGCAAAGGTTTGATCACATGATACGCCCAGGTGGGCGTATTTTTTATGGCTGGTGGATTGTATTGGCCAGCGGCGGCATTCAACTATTATCCGGTGTACTCTGGATGCAGTCCTACGGCGCCTACATGGTCCTGCTGCAAGCGGATTTTGGTTGGAGCAAAACCGTGGTTTCCGGTGCCTTTGCCATGACCCGGATTGAAAGTGGCATCCTGGGTCCCTTGCAGGGCTGGCTGGTGGATCGATTTGGTCCGCGAACGATATTGCGAATCGGGATCGTTATATTTGGTCTTGGCTTCATGGCATTGAGCCAGATCGACACCATCATCACCTTCTATCTTGCCTTTGCGATGATTGCCATTGGATCAAGTCTGGGTGGCTTTGCCACCCTCATGGTGGCGATAGTGAGCTGGTTCAACAAAAATAGAGCCAAGGCGATATCCATCTCTCAAATTGGTTTCTCCGCCGGTGGTCTTTCGGTACCGATTGTTATTCTTTCGCTTGAATTGTTTGGCTGGCGAGTTACCGCATTCTCATCCGGTGTGCTGGTATTATTGGCGGGATTGCCTCTGGCGCAGGTTGTGCGCCACAGACCTGAGCCTTACGGAGAGGTGCAAGATGGCTATGCGGAAGAAGCGCAAGCCGCCGCATCGGGGCAAATAGATCCCGAGCGTGACTTTACAGCACGGGAAGCTATGCGTACGCGGGCATTCTGGCTGATTTCCGTGGGGCATGCGTCAGCCTTGTTAACTGTTTCCGCGATTATGGTCCATCTGGTGCCGCATCTGACCCAGGGGCTCGATTATTCTCTCACCGAGGCAGGTGCAGTGGTCGCGTTGATGACTGCATTCCAGATGTTCGGCCAGCTTTATGGGGGTTACCTTGGTGATCGTCTGGATAAACGCTTTATCTGCATCGCCTGTATGCTGGGACACGTCGCCGGATTGTTGCTACTGGCATTTGCCGACTCCCTCCTGATGGTAGTCGCGTTTGCGCTGCTGCATGGCACAGCCTGGGGCATGCGGGGTCCCTTAATGGTTGCCTTGCGGGCGGATTACTTTGGACCTTCCTCATTTGGTACGATTCTGGGATTCTCATCTCTGATCGTGATGTTCGGTATGTCCGGCGGTGCTCTGATTGCAGGCGTAATGGCGGATATCTCGGGCAGTTACCAGAGTGGGTTAACGTTGCTTGCATGTGCAGCATTCCTGGGATCTTTTTGTTTTCTGCTGGCAACGCCGCCTGCACGGCCTGTATCAGTGACTGCACATGCCAAATAGAAACCATTCAACTTGATTCGCACCAGGCATAGCATTCCCCGATGTCGGCAAGATTTTAAATTATCTGCATGAATGGTAGTCTTGATTCAGAGACCGATTTGATTTAACGAATGGAGACTATCCGTGGCATACGACAAACCGATTCCCAGACCAAGTCCGCATACCATGCCCTTTTGGGAAGGGACTAAAAATGGCAAGTTAATGTTACCCAGATGCACCCATTGCAATCGTGTGCACTGGTATCCAAGACATATTTGCCCATTCTGTCACTCCACCGCGCTAGAGTGGATTGAAGGCAGCGGGGAAGGGCGTTTACACACCTTTGCCGTGCAACATCGAGCCTTCGGTGGTTGGGCAGAAGAAATCCCTTTTGTGACTGCCTACATAGATCTGGATGAAGGCGACCGTATGCTTACTGTGTTGCGCGGTGTAGACCCCGAAAATCCTGAGAGCATCAGGATCGGATCCAGGGTCAAGGTGGAGTTTGAACAGGCTGATAACGATATTCATATTCCCTTCTGGCGAGTCGTGGAGGAGGGCGCATGAATACTCAATTTAGCCGATCGGCTGCGATTGTCGGGGCTGCCGAAGCAACTGAGATTGGTTATCTGAAAGATCCCAAAACTGCCATACAGTTACACATTGAGGCGATCAAGGCGGTCAGCGATCAGACCGGGATACCCATATCGAGTATCGACGGAATTTTCTCCGCTGGTTGGTCTTCGGAACTGGCTGAACACCTGGGAATTCATCCAAAATACATCGATACGACCCAGGTGGGTGGCTGTTCTTTTGAGATGCACGTGCATCACGCGATGGCGGCAATCTATGCAGGCATTATTGATGTGGCACTTATCAGCCATGGACAAAATGGTTATTCCATGCGGAAAGTGGGTGGCAGTGGACCCAGACGCGGTCTCGGGAATGATAACTCTCCCGCATCTCAGATGACTTCTGCATATGGATTATCCGGTGCCCCCTCGAATTATTCTCACGCTATGACGCGGTATAATTATGTCTATGGCACAACGCCCGAGGATTTCGCCCATGTCGCGAAAGTGACGCGTGATTGGGCGACGCTGAATCCCAGGGCAGTTATGCACTCGAAAGAAACGCACAAGGCGGGTGGCCCTATCACTATAGAAGACGTGCAGAGTGCAAGAATAGTGTCCTGGCCGCTGACGCTTTTACACTGTTGCCTGGTAACGGATCATGGTGGTGCGGTGTTATTGACCCGACCGGAGATAGCTCGCAGTTTGAAAACCAGACCCGTGTGGGTTGCCGGTGCAGGCGAGAGTATGGGGCATTCCAATATGCTGGAAATGGAAGACTTTACTGCCACCTCGGCCATGGCATCTTCTGCGGCGGCATATGAGATGGCTGGCATGGGACCTGACGATATGGAAATGGCCCTGGTATATGATTCCTTCACGGTGACGGCGGCCATCACCATGGAAATGCTGGGGCTGGCGCCACGAGGGCAGGGATACAGACTGTGGAAGGATGGTGATGCAGCGCCCGGTGGCAGATTGCCGATCAACACCAATGGCGGCGGTCTGTCTTTTAATCACTCGGGTATGTACGGTATGCAGCTTCTTATTGAAGCCTATCGGCAACTCTCCGGGACGGCTGAAGACGGTATTAACGGCTTGCCGGGCAAGCAAACCGGCGCCAGTACCTGCATAGTAAATGGTACCGGCGGTAGCCTGTCCACCACGGGAACCCTGGTGCTTGTGGCAGATTGAATAGACCTGAAAACGGGGTAAGGACTGGTTCAGAGATAATGTCTGCGTACCCAGTGCTGTCCCACATATACGGAGCATTGCTTGTATTGAGCTGCAGATGTACGGCATTTGAGATGATGTACAGGTTAGAAACATGATTTCTCTAACCATCGTGTCACCGGCTCAGATCGCTACACAGATCTGTCGGGCAGCTCCTAGAAGAAAGTCAGACAGTGCCAGGGATTGGTGCTGCACCTGCCGGCTGTAATATGTAGCGCCTGATTTTTCAGGTCCATTATGATGGATGCCACGGTACCAAGAATATTGCCTTGCACCAGTCGGTAAGCCCGACAGATTTCGTTTGGGGCGTTTTCTTCATCAGCCAGCATCAATTTAAACTTATCCAGATCGGAGTCAACGGTTGCATAAAGGTGGTTACACCTGGCGTATCTTTGTCGGGAACTGGCGAACAATTCGTTTGTCGCTTCATCGGTACTTTCACCGTAAGGACTTAGAAAGTGATTAGTGTGCACGATGGGTGCATCCCGGTAATCGAGATAACGGCTGTGGTCGCCACAGATTTCCACGTCCAGAAAGCCGCCTTTGGAATCTGCCGCAAGGATATTGGAGTAGGTACCCATCGGCGAACTCTCCAGGGTGGTTTTGAATTCCTCCAGGGAATCGCTCTCCAGGGCGGACCGTAACAGAATGTGCACCGGTATCCGGGGAGGATTCGCTCCGCCTGTGAGGATGTTCAGGCAGACGCCCAGACCTTTTGAGTTGAAGCCGATCTTGCCGATGATGCCGGGTTCCGTCATCTGCAGTATCTTGTGGCCATCCGGACGCGTGATCTGCATAACGACGATCAGCTCTTCCAACGGCTCCATCCAATCCCAGTTTTGACCTAACAACCCGGTATGGGGAAAGAAACTTGAGGTGCATTCACTGCTCGGAGATGCATCGACCTTCTGGTAGATCTCTGTGCGGGCATTGAGAGCAGCGATCTGCCAGTCCGGCTGATCCGATGCTTCTGCAATGCCCCTTATCTCCTCACCAAAACCTTGATTGAACTGATCTATTTGTGAGAGATAGAGATTACCCTGTTCCTCAATCAGATCGAATTGGCCCTGGAACAATACGTCATTATAAAAGTTTGCAGTTTTGCTGATGCTCTCCCGGAGTCGTTGGCCATGTTGCAAACCAATTTCCCGGTGAGTGCCTGCAAGCTGAATAAGTTCCAGTTTCGGCATCTAGTCAGACCTTCCTTTGCGACCATTCCCTGGACTTATTGTTTTACGAATTTCAGAACCATACGGTCACTCTCACCGATAGCCAGGTATTTCTCCCTGTCCTGTTCTTTTAGAGTAAGTGTCGGTGGTAATGTCCAGACACCCCTGGGGTGGTCCTTGGTATCCTTCGGGTTGCGATTCAGATCTGATCTTGCTTCCAGTACAAAGCCATGCCTGGTCATGGCAGCGATGATTTGCTTCTCATGGACGTAGCCGCTATCAGGGTTGTATTCCTTGTCATCGTCCATTCTGTGATCTACCAGCCCAACGATTCCGCCCGGTTTCAACGCCTTGTACCAGGCCATGATCATGCTGTCTGCATCCGCTTTGATCCAGTTGTGTGCGTTTCTGAAGTCAAGCACAGCGTCGACACTTCCGGCTGGCGCCAGTTCAGGATTGGCGGATGGTAGTAGACCCACTACTTTGATATTGCCGTAGTTCTCCGGATGAGCCACGAACTTGTCATCGAAATTCTGATTGTATCGCTTCATCCAGCTCTTTTGCGAGTCCGGGTTTCGATCATAAGTCGCAGCGATCAATTGTCCACTGTCCTTCAGGTAGGGTGCCAGAATTTCGGTATACCATCCTCCCCCTGGCCAGTTTTCGATCACAGTCATGTTATTTGTGATGCCAAGGAAGCGCAGCGTCTCATAAGGACGACGATAAATATCCCTTGCTTTGTTTGTCTCAGAGCGATGTTCCCCCGCAATAACTGCTTGCAGACCTGTGTCTTCGTGATGTGATGCGTTGACCAGGGGAAGCTGAATGCAGGCCAGAATTGTTATAGCTAACATCAGGGGCAGATGTTTCATTTTCATCTCCTTGTGGCAGATAGAGTGACGTGACTATTTCGACACTATAAGTTGTATCGGGTACAAGAATAAAGCACATTATCCACTGTTGAAAGAATAATAAGGAGTAATAAAATGTCGTGGTTCAAATATAGTGTATGCAGTCTTATCTCTATTCTTGCCGTAGCAATTTCGTTTGTCGCACATCCGAAGAGGCACCACCAACAGGTTTTAGTGTACTTTCCATTGAAATAAAACCGGGTTCCGAGGTTCAGTTTGAAGAATTCGTGGTCAAATTCAAGCAAGCCGTTGACCAAATAGGTGCAGTTCCCACCTGTTCTGCAAGAAGTCTATGATGAGGCGGATGAGAGTCCTGCTCGTCGCAACCTTGTTCCTGCAATCCCGGACTGAATCATTCTGAATAGGGTATAATCACCCTACTGAATATGTGGAAGACTTATCCGGGTGCTTCCCGTAAATACTTTCCGTAAACACTTCCGGTAAATAATAGTACCCTGAAAATATCGTTTATATTTTATGACTCAGTTAAACCAGGCACCTGCGCTTGAGGAACTCGTTGGGCTTCTTGATCTTGAGCCAATCGAACGCAATCTATTTCGCGGCTATCATCCGGCGGGACGTAAACACCCATTGTTTGGCGGGCAGATAATAGCCCAGGCGCTTATGGCGGCCGGGCATACAGTTCCCGAGACTCGTATACCCCATTCACTGCATGGTTATTTCCTGCTGCCGGGTGATCCGGCCGTACCCGCGTTGTTCAAGGTAGAGCGGATCAGAGATGGCCGATCCTTCACTACTCGCAATGTTGTGGTGGTGCAACATGGTGCCGCAATCTTCAGTATGACTGTCTCATTCCAGCAACCTGAATCCGGTCTGGAGCATCAGGTAGACATGCCGGACCTGGTACCGCCTGAGGATAAAAAGATCCGGGCATATGCGGGTGATGGTGCTTTTATAAACTGGCGTCATGATCACAAGCGGTTAAGGTCGGATGGCCCCCAGCCGCCGGAGCAGAATGTCTGGCTTAAAAGCAACGGCGAACTGCCGGATGATCCTTTGCTGCATACCTGCCTGATCGTGTATGAGTCGGATAACGCCTTGCTCTCCACAGCGAGACTCCCGCACCGGGGCAGCTACCAGCGGGAGAGACTGCAGGGAGCGAGTCTGGATCATGCCATGTGGTTTCATGCCCCGGTCCGGGCTGATCAATGGTTGCTCTATGCCATGGACAGTCCCTCTGCATCCGGTGCCAGAGGTTTCAATCGCGGCACTATCTTTACTGCTGATGGCAAGCTGGTCATATCCGCCATGCAGGAAGGCCTGATGCGCTTGCTTTGACCCCGGTCCTGGGTCTCGTGCTATGATCTTCCGGAGTTCACACCAGGGAGAACAGCTATGGCAACTTCTAATGCTGAAATGGAAAGCAAAATAGTAGGTGAATGGCAACAGCCTATCAACCAGTGGTCTGACCAACCCGGCTCTATTCACAATGACGCGGTCGCACACAAGGTAGGCATGAGAGGAGGCACCATACCCGGTACTGTTCATCTCGATCACTTTGTACCCTTGATCAAATCCGGGTTTGGTATGCGATGGTTTCAACAGGGCTCCATCAGCATGTATTACACCTTCGCCACAACCCACAAGGAGGATGTCCGGGCAATTATCTCCACACCTGAAGGAGATCAGGATGAGCAGGTTGATGCTTTAATCGAGACGCCTGATGGCAAAACCGTTGCCAGGGGAACTTTGGCAGTAGGCAATCCGGATGTGCAACCTTACGTCAGGACAATTCCCCTGGAATCTGCACCCCCTGATCAGTTGCGCATACTCTGCGCCTTGGAAGTCGGGCAGCCGACATTGGATAAAGACGATATCGTCGTAACCGAAGGGGGTGATAGCGGCGAATATGAAGGCATCGTCACCCGCCCCTCTTTAATGTACGAGATGCTGCAAGCCGATCTCCCAAGGGCAGAAATTGCCCAGGCAGTGGGATTCTTTGGCGCCACCGAGATTATTCTCCGCAATGGTCCGATAAAGCTAAATACCCCTTATAGAAGCACCGGGAAAGTGGTTTGTGTGGGCGCCAGTCCGAAGACTGAATTTTTCTATATAGACACCTGGCTATACGACAAGTCGAGTGGGGAACTGGTCGCAGAAATGCGAAAACTGACTCGATTTATGAAAGCGTCCGCCCCGGTTTGGGAAGACTAAAAAAAGGGGACGGAGGGAATATTTTTTAACCAATTGGTATATACAGATTGGTTAAAAAATATTCCCTCCGTCCCCTTTTTTTACATGCAGAAAGCAACCAGCTTGTTGCCGTCCTTGTCGCGAAAATAGCCGCCATAAAAACTGCCATCTCCGCGGGGACCCGGTGCACCTTCATCTTGTGCGCCGAGTTCCATGGCTTTGGCATGCAATTTCTGTACGGCTTCCTGCGATCCAAGGTTCAGGGCAACCATGGTGCCATTACCCACAGTCGCTTGCTGTTCATCAAAGGGGATTATTACAGCGAGCATGGGTTGGCCGGGTTCAGTACCCCAGGCGACCATTCGTTCGTTCTCCATAAAGCGACTTGCACCAATTTCACCCAGCAATGCATCGTAAAATGCAGTGGCTGCTTCCAGATCATTGGTGCCCAGGGTGACATATCCGATCATTTGTTATTCTCCTTTAGTTTGAAAATGGGGGGTGTCTAAATGAATTCTACAGATTAACCTCTAGCCGCTTTCTGATCAGCCAGTGCTTTCTTGACTGAATCGCGCTCACCGACCTTGTCGAACCATTCACTGGCACCAGGGAATTGTGCAAACAGATCCAGATCAGCATTTGCCTCTGCCGACAGCTTAGCCAGTACAAAAGTGAAATATCCTACAATGTCAGCGTAGGTGAATTGATCTCCCGCAATCCAGGGAGAGAATTTAGCCAGACTCTGTATTGCAGCCATACCCTTAGGCAGACCGGCCTTGATTGCTTCGATGGCATGCTCAGGAACATCCTTGCCCCTAAGTGCGTTGTAGCCTGGTCGTGCGACCAGCTCCACATAGAGTTCCAGAGACCTTGCCAATTCGCGTACCTTGGCACGTTGGTAAGGATCAGCAGGCAGCAGCGGGGTCTCCGCTTCGATCTCTTCGAGATAGTCCAGGATTGCGCTGGTTTCCGCCATAAAACCCTGATCGGTTTCCAGACAGGGAATTTTGCCCATAGAACTCTTGGCCAGGTAGTCGGCTTCCTGGGAAGGGGGAGCCAGTACCTCTTCAAATTCCATACCCTTTTCCAGCAGAGCGGTCTTTGCCATGTTGTAGTAATTACTCAGGGGTGCGCCGTGAAGTTTTAACATTGTTTTCTACTCCGATTGAGACGGGACGACAGTAATAAGGACGGCAAAGCATAAATCAGTTGTCCCTGAGATGGAAGAAGGATGCCGTGCATCAATACGAATCTGGTAGACTCCTGTGGAATTTGTCTTTATCAGAACAGAAGTTATGACGGATGTCTTAGCAGGGGATCGCTCCCTGAGAAAATATCTCACTGGCATCAAGGTGCTTCAGCCCCTGCGGCTCCGCAATTTTCGTCTGTTGTGGATTGGATCACTGATCTCATTCGTTGGCGCACAACTAACCTTGATAGCCTTTCCCTGGCTGGTGTTAATGCTCACTGGCGATCCGGTGGCAATGGGTACTGTGTTCGCGTTATCCAGTATCCCAAGAGTTGTGTTTATGGTTTTTGGAGGGGCCTTTACAGATCGCTTCTCCGCCAGAACCGTGATGATCTGGTCAACAGTATTGCGCATGGGACTGATGATTGCGCTGACGGTGCTGGTCTTCGGCGGCTCAATCCAGATGTCGACGGTGTATATCATTGCGCTGCTGTTTGGTGTGATTGATGCCTTTTTCTGGCCTGCATCCTCAGCCATCGTGCCACGACTGGTGGTAACCGAACAGCTACCGGCTGCCAATGCCCTGATTCAGGGAATTTCGCAGATGAGTGTCATGCTCGGACCGGTAGTGGCCGGTCTGATTATTGCCCTGTTTTCAGGTGATGCAGCAGCAGGCAGCACAGATTTGAGGGGCATTGGCTTTGTATTTTTGTTGGATTCGGTGAGTTTTCTGGTGTCGCTGTTAACGCTTTATTTGATAAGTCTGTCGACTGATTCAGAACCGCAACCACCCTTCACTATAAGCAGTGTGTTTAAATCAGTCCTGGATGGGTTTGCTGCAATGTGGAACGATCTGCCCGTGCGCATTATGACTCTGGTATTTGCGGTGTTTTCCCTGTTTTGGCGTGGTCCCTATCTGGTGGGTATTCCTGTTTTGTGCGATATGCGATTCGAAGATAGCGCCCTGGCATTTGGTTTGATCAGCTCTTCATATGGCGTGGGCGCCCTGATCGGTATCCTGGCAGCGGGGTCGTTGCCGAAACTGAATGAGAAATGGTTTGGCATTCTTGCGCTGTTTGATACAGCCATACTTGGATCATCCTTCTGGGTGTATGCCGTAACACCGACAGTCGATTGGGCTCTTATCGTCACTGCCCTCTGCGGTATTGTGGATGGCTATTTGATGGTGGTACTCATTTCCTGGTTGCAGGCGCGTGTGCAGAAAGAACTTCTGGGCAGAGTGATGTCAATGATCATGGTATTTACCAGTGGGCTGGCTCCCGTCTCGGCCGCCGCAGCCGGTTGGCTGATCAGCATCTCACTGGAAGGTGTCTTTCTGGGCGCTGGTAGTTTCCTTGTTGGATTGTCCCTGTTTGGATTCTGCGTGCCTGTTATCCGTCGTTTTGGTATGTCGCCGACTTAGGTTGGGTTAGCCCGTACAATATTCGATGCAATCAAATTTGAACCGTGGCAGCAGCTTGTGGAACAAGCTGTGAGAACGAAGGCGTAACCCAACAAGGCTATTTTCTAGCAGACGCACTGATTTACAGATCGGTCTCTCAACTCTCGACGTATAATCTTCCCGGTAGCGGTCATAGGCAGCTCGTCCACGAACTCAAAATAGTGCGGTACTTCATGATGTGCGAGTCTGCTCCTGACGGTTTGCTTTAGTTCTGCCACCAGGTCTTCATCCTGGGTATATCCCTGAGCAAGGATAATATATGCCTTTATCTTTTCCGTGAGTTGCGGGTCCGGTACGCCAATGACTGCGGCGATTGCAACTGCGGGATGAGAGATCAGCACATCTTCAATTTCGCTCGGTCCAATACGATAGCCCCGGCTGGTGATGACATCATCCTTGCGGCCCTTAAACCAGAAGTAGCCATCTTCATCCATGATGCCGAGATCACCGGTTATGAGCCAACCATCAGCATATTTCTCCTCCGTGGCTTTTGGATTGTTGTGATAATAAAGCATCATCACCGGGTCGGGCGCCTTGAAAGCAATATTGCCCAGATTGCCCGGCTCAAGTACGCGGCCGCTGTCATCCACAATGGCACCTATGTGGCCCGGAGCAGACTTGCCCAGGGATCCGGGTCTGGCTTCCATTACGCGCGAGTTGGTGCCCAGCACGACGTTGCATTCGGTTTGACCGAAGCCTTCATTGACTACCGAATTCAATGCATTCTCAGCCCAGGCAATCAGTTCAGCGCCCACGGCTTCAGCCCCGCTGACTACACATCGCAGTGACAGCGGATAGCGGGAGGTCGCGTCCTTCACCTGACGCATCAGCTTGAGTACTGTTGGTGTTAAAAGCGCACAAGTCACTTTATGTTCAGACATCAGGCGATAGGCATCCTCCGGATCGAATTTGGCAGAATCCGAGCAGACCACGGGGATACCGGCATACAATCCTGGCATCAGGATATCCATGAGACCGGCCAGCCAGGACCAATCCGCAGGTGACCAGATCACATCATTTGGCTGCGGAAAAAAATCGAACATAAATTCGATACCCGACATATGCCCCAGCATTGAACGATGTCCCTGAGTTGCGCCCTTGGGATTACCGGTAGTCCCGGAAGTGTAATTGATGAAAGCAGGGTCTTCAGACCGGGTGATGACATTTTCGAACTCATTGGAATAGTTTTCCAGAAATGACCAGTAATCCTCTGCTCCCTCTGCCGGACCATCAATAACCAGAATCTGTTGCAATGTCGGAAGTTGGTTTTTGACCTCCAGCACTTTAGGCAAATTGGCCAGATTAGTCACCATGACTCTTGCCTGAGTGTCGTTCACCCGATAAATAATAGCATCACTACCGAACAGGACAGAGATTGGCGATGAAACAAAGCCCGCCTTCCAACAGGCGACATGGGTTATGGGCGTCTCAGGTGCCTGGGCGAGAAAAATGGATACAACGTCTCCCCGGACAAGTCCCAGGTCAACCAGACCATTGGCCAGCTGGTTTGCATAGTTGCGAATCTGTTGGTAGCTGTAACGGGTGACTACACCTTTCAGGTTTTCGTGAATCAGCGCAATTCTATCGGGATTGTCCGCGTGGCGATCGCAGACGTCATTGGCAATGTTGTAGTATTCCGGTATGTCCCAGCGGAAATTGTCGTAGATCTCTTCGTAACTGTCGCCTGGTGGTATCAGCATGGTAATCCTCAAGTTTCTCTCAGTTCCAGGTCGCCGGTTGCAATGGCGTGGTGAACAACGCAGTAGACCATACAGGCAACCCGGATAGCTATGGGAGATAGCGATAAAGTCCAGAGAGGTATGGGTCCTGCGGCGGAAGATATTTACATGGTAAAAGGATCGCTATGCCGGTGTTGGCATCGCCATGGCTAACGGTAATCTCGATCTGCAAGCGGCCGCTGATTGGGTTTCTGGGCATCATCGGCAGGATGGGTTAGTGGGTGTTGTGCGATTTATTCAGCATCACAATGATCGGGAAATTGGAGCAGCTGGATAAGGCATCGGCGGCTGTCCGAGAACAGGACTGCCCTATCCGTTGCAAAAACACCTATACAGCTGTTTGCATATCTGCTGGCGCTGTGTGCAGTAATGTGCCTGCGTAACTCTGGCGACGTTTGAGATTCTCCGTGAATATCTCCTCGAACTCAGCAACCACAGACCCGATTACATGCGCATTGGCGAGCAGTGCGTTAGTCCATGCCTGTATGAGCGGGTAATCATTCAAGAGTCCGGACTGAATTACCCGTTCCACGATTGTGAACCGCTGCAGAAAAGGGGCATAAGCGGCATCCACCAGGCATAGCTGATCGCCATTAAAATATGGGCCATCATTGCCTCTTTCCAGTTTGATTGCTTCCTCAAGCCGGTCCAGCCTTTGTCGAGCCAGTTTAAAACCGGCCTGCATGGCTTCCTGGTCCCTTGCATATGAAACACCCCCCAGTGCCCTGGAAAAGTCTGGAACGAAATCGGTCCAGGCTCTGTTACGCGCCCTTTTCATCGGATCGGTTGGGTGCAGTTGGGGTATAACCGTTTCATCCAGGTATTCCGCGATGGCACTGGATTCAAACAGCGGTTGTTCATCCACGACCAGCACGGGAACCTTGCCATGAGGTGAAATCTCCAGGAACCAGTCGGGCTTGTCGCGAAGATCAATATAAGTAACTTTGAATTGTACGTTCTTGGCACGCAGGACAATCACGGCGCGCTGCACCCAGGGTCAAGTGTATGAACTTATCAGATGGTATTTATCTTGCATCGAACGCCTCCTTGTAAAGTCTGTTTTTCAAGATGGATACGAGTTTCGCATGAATAGGTATCGATCTTCAATTTTTAAATTTGAATCAGCGTGTGGCTGCTCGGGTCCTGAAATAGGTTTCCTGTATGATCAATGCGTCAGAGCTGGCGCGATGTCGTTTTAAGCCCAGCTCTTCGATAACCCGTAATTTGGTTTCACTCCAGATTTTCATCTGCGCCTCCGACAGAATTAACTCCAGGCTACTCAATGTGAAGTGTTGAGGAACGGCGGCCGCGTAATACATCTGGGTCAACCAGTCTTTGTCAACGACCCAGGCATCGCTATATATTGTCTGGTTCTCTAACAGAGTATTTAAGGCTATTGCTACCTCGGCCAGTGGACTACCGTAAGTCTCAAGGATATCTCTTGGAATGCGATGCATTTTCTCTGCATCGAAATCCCAATGGGTCCATTCTTCGCTTGGTAGCAACAGACTGCAGAATTTTTTCCCGGGCTCCAGCGCGACACCAATTTCAATTGGGTAACCTTCAGGGCCGAAACCGGAAGCCTCAATATCAATAATATAGGGTCTATCAATTGGTATGCTCATGTACGGGAAAAGATCCCTGTTAAAAAAATCAGCCTTTCACCGGAGGAAAAGGAGTGCTCGAATTATATAGCGTATTTTCCTTATATCCTCAAGTTTTCCGTAGCGGTTTCTGCAACTGCAGACGGACGAAACACCGTGAAACTTCCAGGCACTTTGGCGACTAGTGTGCCGTTAGCTAACTTGCGTCATTTGAAAGACCGAATCCAAAAAAGGACGACAGAGAGTGAGCGGATGTGTTGTAACTGAGTCGATGAGTGTTTATATTGGTCCATCAAGGTTAATAATTTAAGGGCAGTGAATTGTAAGTGGGAAATAAATAATGAAGACAATTCTAGTCACCATACTTATCGTCTTTGTTGTTGCGGTGCTTGGCATGATCGTTAGTTATCAGATGAGCCAGAGCAAACTGGTGGAACTTGATGATTCGATAAGAGCTGAACTTCCAGGAGATTTTATTGAGCTGGAAGATGGCGTGCTCAGCTACTATCTGAGGGGCGTAGAGCAGGGCGAAAAGGTGGTGCTGGTGCACGGATTTTCGACACCTAAATTTGTCTGGGATTCTAATGTGGGACCGCTCACAGACGCGGGTTATAGAGTTCTTGCATATGATCATTATGGCCGCGGATTTTCTGATCGTCCGGATATCACATATGACACAGATCTTTATACACGGGAACTGCTGAATCTGTTGGATGCACTCGACATGACCGAACCAGTCACATTGGTCGGTTACTCCATGGGTGGAGGTAATGTTATCGGATTTGCTGCGAAATATCCCCACAGGGTCAAGCAACTGATTCTGATTGCGCCGGTTGGATTTATGCCTGAACCATCCGGCATAATGACATTGGTTGCTCTGCCCGGTATAGGGGAATGGCTTATGAACATGAATTACCGGGAGTCGTTGTTGGAGGGAATCAAAAAAGTCACTGACGCGGGGAATGCGGTCCCGGCTATGCTGGAAAACTTTACCGAGCAATTACGCTACAAGGGTTATATATCAGCACTGCTATCGACCATGCGCCATTACCCCATGGCTGATTTGTCAGAGGATTATGAGAAGGTTGGCAAATCGGGTATTCCCGTTTTCGCGATCTGGGGAACCTCAGATCGCGTGGTGCCATTTTCAGGCGCTGAGCTGGCACAGAAAGCGATCCCCGGTTTGCAGCTCTTCCCGGTAGAGGGGGCCGAACATTCAGTCACTTACGCGCAGGCGGATAGGGTGAATGAGATTCTGCTTGATGTGCTCGCCCGATAAATAAAGCGTTTGGCTAATCGCCTACTCCACCCAGGTTCCATTGTGTTCTGGCCATTAAACGCTCCATGAAAGATTCATCATAGGCAGTCTCGGGATCGTCACGTACCAGCTCGTCCAAGGCTCTGGCATCATCTCCGATCAGAATGCGCCACTGTTCATTGCGTACACCGTCCAGTATCACAGTAGCCGCTGCTGCTGAACTGGTTGGGGCATTGTCGCGAAAGTCCAGACCGCGTTGATGAATTGCCTCTCTGATTTGATCATCACTTAATTCTGCTGCCGGCATACCCATTTTGGCCATTCGTTCCCGGGCTGCTGCCACTTCCTCTGCAGTCATATCCAGGGGATCGCTGTGACCGAGTACCTTGCCGCTGTTGATACCAATGGAAGTACCAATATGACCGGGCATGACAACAGACACTTTGACGTGTGGCGCGTTCAGACGCAGATCAGTAAATAGCGCTTCCGAGAAACCCTTGACCGCAAATTTCGCTGCTGAGTAGGCCGTGTGTGGTATATCCCTGCCCAGACATGCCCAGAAGCCATTGACACTGCTTGTATTGATCATATGACCCTCTTCGCTGGCCAACAACAGTGGCAAGAAGGCTCTGGCATTGTAATAAACCCCATACCAGCAGATGCCAAAAGTTCGTTCCCAATCTTCCCGAGTATCATTAATTAGACTACCGCCGCCACCAATTCCGGCATTGTTAAACAGAAGATTGATGTGGTCTCTTTGATGGGTATCTACCACGGCATCACGAAATGCAAGTACCTGGTCTTCTTCGGACACGTCACACATATGAGTACTAATGATTATTCCCTGGGGCGCTTCCTGTTCACATAGCTGTCTGGTTTCTTGCATGTTTTCCGCAGCAACATCGCACATGGCGACATCGCAACCTTCAGCCACTAATTGACGCGCCAGTTCTCTTCCCATCCCGGTGCCGCCACCTGTTATTACAGCCAGTTTTCCTCCAAAGTCTTTCATGCCCTCTCTCCCTGCAATTATAGATGAGTCGCTCAATCCTAAATTAAATCAGATGCGAGCGCACATTTTTTTCACATTTAAGCTGCTGAATGCACCTGCAAGCCCATACAATTTTGCCTGATCCCGGGTCATTGCAGGTTGTTTCCGGCTCTCGCATCCAGTATCTGCCGAATGCGGGCATGCTCTTTTTCATTGAAACTGAACTTGAGCAATAACAGGGCTCCAATGATGTAGAAAGCCGCCGGCATGAGTGCCATCATGGCGCGAATAGCGAATTTCGTTTCTTCAGTCTGGTCTACATTGGGTTCAAATCCGGAAAACTGCAGGGCGAATCCGACAATAAATGCGGTTACTGATGCTGCACATTTTCGAATAAGGTTCCATACGGCGATATATGACCCCTCTTTGCGTTCGTTGGTTAGATATTCATCGTAGTCAATAATATCTGCCTGGATTGCCGGCGGGAGTACCGCGCCAGCGCCCTGCCCGATTCCTGCAAAAAAAACACAGAAGTAAATGTAGAGCCCAGGGCCGGGTATAAAATACATGCTGGCGAACGAAACTGCAGAGAGCAAAGTGGCAAAGATCCACAAGTTGCGTTTTCCGAATCGCTTTGACAAGCGGATCCAGAGAGGAGCGAACAAAAACTGGGGTAATTGATTGACAACCAGAATTAATACCAACTGATCACCCATATCGATCACGTACTCCGCCGCATAGGCGGCCAGAATACCCAGGGTTGCGCCGCCAAAAGTTTCAATGCCATACACCAACAATAACAGTCGCGCGTGTTTGTTTCTGAATACGTCGGCAAACGATTTAAAGGGACTGCCTGAGCCTCTACCCTGATAATCCTGGCGCTCCGGCAGTATGCGGGTCGTAATGAGTACCAGCGAGGTGACCACAACAGCCGCAGCGATGGATAGATCAAAGGCAAACGCTCTTTTGTCTTCAGCCATGGTAAGGAACTGCAAAGAGGCCAGGCCAAGGATAATGCCGAATATGCCGATCATATGGCTGTAACCATAAAGACGAGTACGTTCGTGATAGTTCGGAGTCAGCTCAACGCCCAGCGCGCCATGAGGAACAAAAAAGGCTGTACTGGCTGTTTCATAGAGCAGCAGTGCTGCACCCATCCAGATCACAAGCCAGGTTGCATCCAGCATGTTGGGGGGAGACCAGATGGCAATCAATCCCAGTCCCATGGGTATCGCTGACCAGAACATCCACACACGACGCCTACCCATGGGCGATTTTGATCTATCCGACAAGTATCCAATCAGTGGGTCTGACACGCCATCCCAGAAGCGTGATGCAGCAATCAGAAGTCCTATGATTGCAGGGGCGATGAGTAGAACATCTGTGGCAAATTTCATCAGGTAGACGCCGAACAGCGTGCCCATAATGCCGAAGCCTATGCGGGGAACAGCATATGCCCAGATGACACCGTGAGTGATATGTTCTGCACCCGCTTCACCGATGGCAGATTTGGAGGTTGCTCGCGTTTGCGACATTGATCCGTGTATAGACTTCCTGGCTTATTTTTCGGGTATGCAACTGATCCGAGTGTTCGAGCATATCGAAAAGGAGCAAGAAATGGAACGTATAAGATAAACTGGCATTGCCGACATGACCAAACGCCTAGCCACAGTGGGGCTAATGAAGCTGTGTGAACCGGGCTATTTCCGGCTCGATGGTCCGGTGTACCGGCGGGCTAGGTGCCCGGTGAAGTGGCGACAGGCTCCCGGTTATTTGGCGCAGCCTGGAAACCCGTATCAATTGCCCGGACTTTTGGCATACAAAATCCCATTAGAATAGTAACCACAACCAGGATCATGCCGCTGGTTGCCAGTCCTGCCTGTATGCTCACCGTCTCCGCTATCCAGCCGATTGGCAACATGCCAAGTGGCATTAGTCCATGGGACATCATATCGATGCTCATGATGCGCCCGCGCATACTCTGGGTAACCTGCAGCTGTACGACACCGCGGTTCATTGCCATGTTGATGGCGGAGATGAAACCCACTAAACCCATACAGATTAACGCATAGAAATAAGTGGTGCAGAGTGAAAACAGTGCCACGCCAACACCCCAAAGCGCGCCGGTTGTGAGGAGCCAATAACCCTTATGCTTCAGGTTACCCATATTCGCCAGTGACAATGAGCCGGCAATAGCGCCAACGCCCATAGCTGTCATCAGCAGGCCCAGATCATCTGCACCGCCAGCCAATACATCCGTATTAAATGCGGGCAGCAGGGTATTGATGGAAAGCCCAAACAGAAAGGGGATTATTGAAAGCAGAATGAGTCCCCCCACTATGGGAGAATTGAATACGTAAACCAGTCCTTCGCGGATATCGTGGAACGGGCTCTTCTTCTGCCCCGGCGCCGGTTTGCCATCATGTTTGATAAACACCACCGTAACGCAGGAAATCAGATACAGCGCGGAAAGGACAAAATAAACCAGACCTACCGCATAGGTCGATGTGGTGTCGCCATCGGCAAAAATGGCGATCATAAAACCAGCCAATGCAGGGCCAAGAATACGGGACAGATTCCACGCTGCTGTATTGTAGGCCATGG
The DNA here is from genome assembly GCA_030123805.1 of Gammaproteobacteria bacterium. Lineage (GTDB taxonomy): Bacteria > Pseudomonadota > Gammaproteobacteria > Pseudomonadales > Azotimanducaceae > JASJXV01. Next base: position 17,821 of record JASJXV010000015.1, on the reverse strand, counting down.
CATTGAACATCAGCCGTTCACCCACGATCTCGGGTATAAAAGCCGTTCTGGCCGGAATCGAGAGTGCCATTATGGTGCCGTTGAATGCACTAACCCAGATGAAGTCCCAAAAAGTGACGTGTCCGGTAATGATAATGATTGCCAGGATAAGTGTGGCCAGCGCATTCGCGGCAGGGGCCCACATGATGAGAGGTTTTTTCGGCAGGCGGTCAGCCAGTACGCCACCCATCAGCGAGAATACGACTTGTGGCACCATAAAGGCCAGTGTGACCCAGGTCAGGTTCATTGCCGAGGCAGTCATTTCGTACACTAACCAGCCTTGTGCGACCAGTTGCATATTGAGTGCGAACGCCGATCCCAGCATGCCCACCCACAGGTACAGATAATCGCCGTTCTTCAGCGATGCAAACATGGATTTATCGGGGTGGTCGATCGATCTCTGCGGGTTCGACAGATCTACAGCGGTGTTCACATGGTCTCCTGTTAAAGCATTCACCGCCGTTATGGTTCGGGACGAGTTTTTTGCCTGATAAAGACATCAATATTAACACAAGTCGTTTTTGACTGGATTAGCTGGTGCCTCACTCGAACTATTCGCCTGCCGAACTTGCCGCCTGCCAGTAATCGACAAACCTGTTTCGTCCGGGCCGTAAAAATAGGCCAGCGTCCTTATCTTGTTGGTTTCATTTGCTACTATATGGGCTCCGATTATGGCTGATATTTGTGTGTTCTCCTGCCCAGGGAGTCTGTCAGACGCACACGTAAGATTCACCTACGCACAGGATCTGGATAGATTATCAACGGCACTCGACCGTATTGAGAGGGCACTTAAGGAAGCGGCTCACAACCGGATTTAGTTGGACTGAATATTGGGAGGGGGGAGCTGCTAGGTCCCGCTGATAATGGATCTCAGGATCGTTTTTTAATAATCTGACCGAATATAAAGCTCAAATTAATCGGCGGAGCTATAGACACGCCCACAAGCTGTTTCCATGCCATAATAAGGCCCTTCGGTAACACAGGAACTCTTTCATGACAGAAGAATTCGTGCAGATCAGGAATCTGCATCGCACCTTTCAGGAAGGTGAACTGGGTCATCCTGTGCTGCAAGGAACTTCTCTGACCGTAAATCGTGGTGAAACAGTGGCCTTACTCGGTCGCAGCGGGTCAGGGAAGTCGACACTGCTGAATGTCATCAGCGGGATTGATAAAGCGGATGCCGGAACTGTGATCGTGGATGGTATAGATCTCACCGCTTTGTCGGAACATGAATGTACGCTGTTCAGACGCCAGCATATCGGCTTCGTTTATCAGTTCTTCAATTTGATTCCAACACTCACTGCTGCAGAAAATATCGCATTGGTTCTGGAGTTGAATGGTTATTCTCCAGTGGTGATTAAGGAGAAAACCGATCGCATGATTCAGGCGGTTGATCTGGAGAAAGAAAAAGACAAGTTTCCCGATCAAATGTCCGGTGGCGAACAGCAGCGGGTTGCCATCGCACGTGCGTTGGTACATTCACCCAAATTGGTCCTGGCTGATGAGCCGACCGGTAATCTGGACGCTGAAATCGGGCAACAGATACTGAAGTTATTACGCGAGCTGATCACAGGAAAACAGGGGACGCTCATGTTGGTTACCCACAGTCTTGCAGTTGCCAGGACCGCGGACCGCATAATTACGCTCGAAGATGGATTGCTCGTTGAGCGGGAGGGACATTTTGCCTGGTAGAGGCTCCGGATCAAGTTCGTTATTGTTACGCAGTAGTTTGAGATTCATGAATCGTCATCGCTGGCAGAGCTGGTTGACATTTATCGGAGTGATGCTTGGCGTCACAATGGTAGTGGGGGTGGACCTTGCCAACAGCAGTGCCCGCCGCGCCTTTTCACTCTCGCTGGACTCAATTGCAGGATCCGTGACGCACCAGATAATAGGTGGACCCAAAGGCATTCCGGATTCAGTATATACTCGCCTGCGCACAGAATTGGCAATTCGATCAAGTCTGCCCATGGTGATAGGTCAGGTATCGATTAAAGGTCGGAATTTCACATTGTTAGGCGTTGATCCAATACCCGAAACAACTCTGGGTCGACATATGACCGGTTTGGAAACTCATGGGCTCAGCCGAGCACTGTTGGATGACAACGCTGTGATGTTATCCCGGCGAGCTGCGGACAAGCTGGGATTACAGATTTCTGAGGTGTTTGAGTTACGCACAGGCGGTCGGACCTTTTTGGTCCGGCTGGTAGCGATTTTCCCTTCCGATAATCCAGCCGCAACAGAGGGTTTACTGTTTGCAGATATTGCTGTTGCGCAACGATTGTTGAATCGTTTCGGACGACTTGATCGAATTGATTTGATACTCGACGAGAGTGATCGTGACGAAATACAGGCATGGTTGCCTGCCGGGCTTGGCCTGGTTGCAAGCGAATTGCGCAATGACTCAATGCGTCAGATGAGTGAAGCCTTTCATATCAATCTGACTGCAATGAGTCTGCTTGCTTTACTGGTGGCCGCTCTGCTAATTTATAACACCGTAACCCTGTCGGTATTACAGAGGCGCAATACCCTCGGTATCTTTCGTGCTCTGGGTGTTACCCGGAAGGAGATTTTTGTTTTAGTCCTGCGTGAATCCCTTCTGTTGGCAACAGCGGCAAGTCTTGCCGGATTAGTGATGGGATTACTGCTGGGACAGGCACTAGTGCAATTGGTGACCCGAACTGTCACTGATCTTTACTTTAACTTGCATGTGACAGCGTTTCTGATTGATCCTTTATCCCTGCTGAAAGGATTTTTAATGGGCCTGGGGATGGCGTTTATTGCCTGTTCAATACCGGCATGGGAAGCCAGTCGAAGCCGACCGGTAAACGTGATGCAAAGATCGACTGTAGAACGCCGTTGGCAGCTAAGATTACCGATGCTAACAGCTCTGGGAGCGGTGTGCCTGGTTGCCGGTTTGCTGTTGGTTGCCCGTACACACGGTTCGCTTGTAGAGGGATTCTTCGCGCTGGCACTTATCGTGTTTGGTTTCTGTTTAATGGTGCCGGGTATGGTTGTTCTTGTTACGCGACTGTTATTACGCATACTTTCCCCGCTGCTGGGTAGTACTGCACGCATCGCGTTACGCGACATCAATGCGGGTATCAGCCGTACCGGTATGGCTGTGGCAGCCCTTACAGTGGCAGTGTCTGTCACTGTCGGTGTGGGTGTGATGGTTAGTAGTTTCCGGGAAACCGTCAGCGTCTGGCTGGGACAATATCTCAGCGGTGATATCTATGTTTCAACACTGGATAGGAACGGATCCGGATTGACTCCTGCCTTAAAATCCCGATTACAAGCATTAGCCGGAGTTGCGTCAGTCGCTCCAAGTCGAATAGAGAACATTGAAACGGAATTTGGCCCCGTGCGCTTGATTGCACTTACGCCAACTGAAAATGATACGCGCCTGCCACTAAAACACTCGGTTGAGGGTGTAGCAGAACTTTTTTATCAGGGCAAAGGCGTATTGATTTCCGAGCCATTGGCCTATCACCAACAGCTCAGTTCGGGTGACAGTATTACTGTTCTGGCAGCAAAAGGAGAACAGCAGCTACGGATACTCGGAGTATATTACGATTATACGACCAGCCGTGGCATGATCGCTATGCACAGAGAAGCCTATCGCGAGCTTTGGGATGATGAGCGTATATCCGGATTCACTATTTATAAAGAGGAAAACGCTGACCAGGCTAATTTGCTCGATGCTGTGAGAAAGATCCTCACCAGTGAGGCAGATCAAATTAGAGTCAGTTCCAACCAGGAGATCAGGGAAACCGCGATGGCGGTATTTGATCGCACCTTTGCCATCACGCATGTACTACGATTACTGACGATACTGGTGGCATTTGTAGGCGTGTTAAGTGCGTTAATGGCTCTGCAACTGGAACGAACTCGAGAGTTTGCGATTCTGCGGGCTACCGGTATGACCCCCCGGCAGATCAGCGTCATGATACTTGGACAGACAGGCTTAATGGGATTGTTGGCAGGATTGTTGTCAATTCCGCTGGGTCTGTTGATGGCGGACATATTGATTGACGTGATTAACCGGCGTTCCTTTGGCTGGAGTATGCTGCACCGGTTACCCGCAGGTGTATTAGCGGAAGCCGTGTTTCTGGCGCTGATCGCGGCTGTTTTAGCCGGTGTATATCCGGCCCTGAAAGCAGCGTCTATTTCGCCTGCTCAAGCATTGCGGGAGGAGTGAGATGTGAAATTCCCGGGGGCTATGGCACTGGCATTCCTGATCGCACTGACAGCCTGTCAGAGAGAGACACCGACCCGGGGAAACCTTGATCTGGGTAAAGTTCTCGGTGGACAGAATATAGCGGGTTTTGAGCGGGCACTGGACATTCGGGAATTTCGTTTTCCTCAGGATCACGCAGCACATCCCGGGTTTAGAAATGAGTGGTGGTATTTGACCGGCAATGTGGCCGATGAAGCGGGTAGATTCTTCGGTTATCAAGTGACTTTTTTTCGAACCGCGCTGACGCCGACAATCGCTCCCACACAGTCAAATCAGGATGAGGTGACAGATCCCGTATCAGCACAGGTTTCTAATTGGGTCGTCCGTGACGTCTGGATGGCGCATGCCGCTGTCACAGACATCAAGGGCCAGCAACATTATGCCACGCAAAGATTTTCACGAGCCAATCCGGGACTCGCTGGTGCGGTGATTGAACCCGTGAGAATCTGGCTGGAAGACTGGGAACTGAGTAGTAAAACTAACGAATTTCCATGGCACCTGAGCGTGAAAACCAGCGACTTTGATTTGGATCTTGCCCTTACGCCTACAAAAAATCTGGTATTGCAGGGCGATCAAGGGCTTAGTCAAAAAAGCCCGACGCCGGGGAATGCCTCCTATTACTATTCCTATTCGCGCATGCAGACGGACGGCCAATTACGTTTAGCAGATCAAAGTTTCAGGGTGAGTGGACTGAGCTGGTTTGATCGAGAATGGAGTACCAGCTCACTGGATGCGAATCAGAGTGGCTGGAACTGGTTTTCTCTGCAGTTCGATACGGGTGATGACTTGATGTATTACCAGTTGCTTGATCAAGAGGGCAGGGCAGATGCAAACAGCCAGGGAAAGTGGATAGATCGATCTGGTGAAAGTATACCTATTCAGCATCAGGATATGGAACTTAAGGTTCTGGAAGAGTGGCAGAGTGATGCTGGACAACGCTATCCCATCCGTTGGCGGATGGACTATGCGGCACAGGCCAGGAGCTGGATTCTCCAGGCGGCCGTAAAGGATCAGCTGATGGATCTTGCGGTGAAATACTGGGAAGGGGCAGTTGAAATTTACGATCCGGTGTCTAAGAAATTGGTTGGGCGCGGCTATCTGGAAATGACCCGATTACCGTAAGCCACGCAATAATATCATCCAGGCAATACTGGATTGTTTGACTTTCCGGGTAAAGGGTGATTAATTTGTGTTGTCCGGGAGAAAATCCATGCATACAACAACCCTAACGCGCGGAGTCATACGACTGATCGCAGTGCTGGTTGCAGCATTGACTCTCGGATCGTCCGTCGCGGCAGTCCCCGATTCTTTTGGCCTCAAGAGTCAGCAGGAGGATCCGTATGAGAAACGAATCCTGCAACAGATCGAGAAGATGGTTCTGACTGCGAAGCAGGTGGCACCTTTCCGGGAACAGATGCGAGGCTACTTCAAGATGCGAAATGGCGCGACGCGACGCATCTCCAGGCAAGGCGGTGATGTCGATGTCAGGGTACGCCGTGACCTGAACCGATGCGCCCGACAGGCAGTGAAGGCCATGTCGAAGGTGCTGACACCCGGGCAGCTCGCGCACTACCAGAAACTCGTGGAGATTGGCAACGAACAATACATGATGAATGCGGGGTTGCTCTAATTACTCAAAACGGGTTCTGGCGGGTAATCTTGAAAACGAACGCATCTTCACAGGGTCTTTCTGCAGGGGTGTCAGTCTCAAGGCCAGCCGGCACGCATGTATCCTCTCTTAACTTGCAGCCTTGGCCGGTTTGATCATATTGGCGTAACCTGCAATGAATGGTGACAGACTCTCGTCGTCCACTTCAACATTGACAATCGCGGGCTTGTTGTCCTTGAGTGCTGCCGCTGCTGCACGCCTGATCGCTGGCAGGATCGCCTCGCAATCGGTGACCTTTTCACCATATCCATCCCACATGCCTGCCATTTTCTCATAAGATCGCATGGGCGCTAACGCCACATTGCATGGACCCTTCTCCTCAATCTCCTGCGGTCGGACGTATTTCTCTGCCATATGGATCATACCCCAGGAGGAGTTGTTCGATATGACACAGACCACAGGGATTCCCAGCCTTGCCATGGTTTCCATTTCCATGGCATAGAACCCGAAACTGCCATCACCTGTGTACCACAACACCGGTTTCCGATCGGCGGCCCAGGAGCCAACAACCTGGCAGGGTCCGGTTCCGATGGTACCATTGGCGCCTGATCCGTGGATCTGACCGGGACGAGTCGCTGTCGCAGCTCCCCCAAACCACACAGACGCTTCGCCACCGTCATTGATGATGGTCCAATCCGAGGCATCCGCCTCAAGGAATCTTGCTACCTCGCCTGCACACCGGGCAGGATGAGTGGGCGTCTTGGTGGAACTATAGACCGCCGGTAGACTCGCAGTCGCGCCGGGTACGGGTTTGCCCGTCCATGGATCATCCGCTTTCGGGTTGCGCATGCCTTTAATCTTTTCCAGTATCTTGCTGGTTACAGCACCGGATGCACCGGCGATAGCAAGGTCCGCGCGAACATTAAAACCAATCTGCCGCATGTCCGTATGAATCTGGATGACCTTGGCGTCCTTGGGAATTCCCGCTCCCATGCCAATCCTGAAATCGAACCTGCAGCCCAGGGTAATAACCACGTCCGCTGCCCCGATCGCATTGGTTTTGAGCAGGGGATTTTCGGCTTCGTTGCCGAACAGGCCACGGCACAGATTGCCGCTGACGCCCACCGGCATCTTCAGATAGTCCGACAGTTCTGCAATCGTTCCGACGTCATCGCCAAGTGACCAGCGGGCGCCATCGTCAACCATCATGGCCGGTCGTTCGGCATTGGCGAGCAGAGTAGCCGCTTCTTCAGCCAGGGCATCGTCACCACTGGAGAGCAGATTGGCTCTGTAGTTCTCAGGGAACTTGACCGTATCCTCATCAACCTTGGCAAATACAAGGTCGGTTGGTACCTCGAGGTAGACCGGCCCCGGGGCGCCATCCAGGGCATGGCGAAATGCCATGGACACATATTCCGGAATACGATGCGTACTGGAGATTTTCTTGGCCCACTTAGAGCATGACTCCATCAGCAGCAAGGTGTCCATATCCTGCAGATCGCCTGCATCGCGCTTGTTCATGGCCACCGCACCACCGATCTGGAGCACAGGTATATTCAATGACTCAGCTTCCATCATCCCGGCAGGCGTGTTCCCGACACCAGGACCTGCGGTCGTAACCACCACTGCGGGTTTTCCCGAGGTTCGCGTATAAGCGATAGCCGCATACATCGCGGCGCACTCGTGGCGCACATCGATAATCTCAATCCCTGCATTCCGCATGCCGTAGAAAATCGGCATGATATGTCCACCGCACAAAACGAATGCCTTCTCTATACCCTCATTCCTTAAGGCTCTGCCAAAAAGCTCACCACCATCAACCATTGCCATTATCAATATCCTCCAATCAATTAGGATGATAAGTCCATCCCGACTTACCCAACATAGAAACCAACGCGAGGGGTGCTATTTTCTGACACTGAGTGTACCAAAAAAAACGGCGGTGTCTCCTGTGAAGAACAAGGTAGCGCGGAAATCACCAAATATCTTGATTCACGGCAATTTTCCATTGCTAATCCCGGGAATGAAATTGGCAGGATATCTGTCCGCTATTGATCAAGTGCCTGAATTTGCGTGTATCTCACTGGAATCAAGACGCCACAGGCTGGTTGTAAGACCTATCACGGCCATAACGCCAAACATAAGAGCAGAAGAGATCATCAGAGCCGTTTCAGGGCCTACCTGATCGACCAGAAAACCACTGAAAACCGCACCAATGGGACCAGAACCCATAAACGAGAAAGAGAAGAAGGCCATCATACGACCCCGCTGTCCTTCAGGGGCCTGTTCCTGCATTATGGTGCGAGCCATAGTCATGGCGATACCACCGCAAGCTCCCCAGGCGAATACGCATGCGACCACGGGCATAAAACCCAGACCCAGACCGGCGCTGGCCAATGCCACTGAGCCGATACCATGAGCCACTATCAGTGCGCGTCCCTGCCGGCGCAAACCACCAAATCGAAGCAAAACCGTGATAGTGAGCACTAATCCCAGCGCGTTGGCTGCGTTCATCCAGGACAATTCAGATGCGGAACCTGCGTAAATTTCCCGTACCAGCAGAGGTAAAGTCACTATGTAGGATCCCATGAAAAAAATGCCCATGGCACAATTCTGTATCACGACAGCACGCATGGATGGTGACGCAATTACGCTCCGATAGCCTTCCACAATTGAACCTGCCACTTCCCTTATCAGACTCCGGGTCGATCTCGTTGGCGACGGGTTCGGAATATCCAGTTTGTAAAAAGCGTACGAACCGGTGAGGATTGCAGCAACCTGAACCATCAGGATGAATGCGGCGCCGGTGCGATCGGCGAAAGATGCGGCGATAAAACCCAGCATTTGGACACCGAACTGGGTCATGCTGGTCTGGAGCACACGGCGCTGGATCTTGCCATCGGCAACCTGATTAAGCAGGCCATCCCGGGCAGGGGTAACAAATGCCTGGGCACAACCCATCATCACCGCAAATATAATAATGCTGCTGTAGTCCAGCCTTTCCGTTAGCACCATCGCAATCAGATACAGAGGTGCTATTGCGGCTGCCGTCTGTGCGACAAGGGCTACCCTCCGTCCACCGTAGCGATCTGAAAGGCTTCCCCCGATCAACATGAAGAGAGTTGCAGGGATCAGCAAAGACATCTGAGCCATGCCAACCATGCCAGGGGATTCATGCAGCACCATGGTGACCAGCCAGGCGAAAACCACCGACTGAATGCCGAATGCAAAGAACCAGCCTCCAGTGCCGACAAGGTAGTAGTGCAGTGGTTTCATTGATTTAACGCGTGGATTTCAAAAAGGAGACGCAGCATACAGGGAGAGTGGACATAAGGGAAATCACGCCAGTGTCTGCAAGGCATGTCGGAAGAGGAAGATTGATCTGGTCTGAAATTAGTCTCTGCAGATGTTTTTGTGTTGGATGGCTGTGCATTTATACAGTATCCTAAGATAGCCATGAAACTCTTTATCGCTGAGAAACCAAGTCTGGGTCGTGCCATCGCCGATGTGCTGCCGAGGCCTCAAAAAAAAGAAGATGGCTATATCCGCGTTAGCAACGGAGATTGCATCACCTGGTGTATTGGTCACTTGCTGGAGCAGGCAGAGCCCGAAGCCTATGATCCCAGTTACAAAAAGTGGCGTCTCGAGGATCTGCCCATAATTCCGCTGCAGTGGCAGCTGGTTCCCAAAAAGAAAACCAGGAAACAGCTTGCTGTGATAAAGAAATTGATTAAACAGGCAGAACAGCTTGTTCATGTAGGCGATCCGGATCGGGAAGGGCAGTTACTTGTGGATCAGGTAATTGAATACGCAGGAGTCCCCGGTGACAAGCGAGACAATATCCAGCGTTGTCTGATTAACGATCTGAATCCTGACGCCGTGCAACGCGCCTTGCAGCAACTGAAATTGAATAAAGATTTTTCAGCCCTTTCGACTTCGGCTCTGGCCCGTTCCCGTGCCGACTGGTTGTATGGCATCAATATGACCCGTGCTTATACACTGCAAGGGCGTAAAGTGGGTTACGACGGATTGTTGTCGGTCGGTCGGGTACAGACTCCGGTTTTGGGTTTGGTGGTGCGTCGCGACCGGGAAATTGAAGCCTTTGTTTCGAAACCTTACTTTGAAGTATTGGCTCACTTGCGCACAACAAGGAAAGAATCCTTCAGCGCAAAATGGCAGCCCAGCGAAGCCTGTACACCTTATATGGATGAAGAAGGGCGAGTACTGAACAGGCGCCTCGCTGAAAATGTTGTAGGCCGTATAGCAGATAAGCCAGCCCATGTAGTATCTGTCGAGAGGAAAAAGCGAAAGCAATCACCACCACTACCCTACAACCTGTCGTCTTTGCAGATTGATGCGGCGAGGATCTTTGGCATGCATGCGAAGCTGGTTCTGGATACCTGTCAGGCCTTGTACGAACGACATAAGTTAGTGACCTATCCTCGATCTGACTGCCGCTACCTTCCCAACGGGCATTTAAAGGAGGCGTCTGCGGTCATCGATGCAATCAATCACAACTGCGATATGGCAGAACCCAGCGATGGAATTAGAGCTTTGAAATCCTCTATCGGCGACGCGGATGCTGGCAGGAAAAGCAAGGCCTGGAATGACAAAAAGATACAAGCCCATCATGCAATAATCCCTACCCGGAAGAAATGTGACCTGAGCAAACTCAGTAAAACTGAGAGACAGCTTTATGAATTAATTGCCAGACAATATCTCTGCCAGTTTTTTCCAGTGCATGAATATACGGACAGTCGTGCAGAGATCATCATTGCAGGAGGGCTATTTGTCGCTTCCGCAAGACAGCCACTCAGTTTAGGTTGGAAGGTATTGTTCCAGGCAGGTGTGGAAGATCAGCCATCCGGGGAACAGCGAGAATGGCCAGCACTTAAGAAAGGCGAAAACCTGCATTGCCTGAAAGGCGAATTACTGGAGAAACACACCCATGCACCCGCATATTTCACGGATGCAACCCTGTTGGCTGCCATGACGGGTATCTCACGATACGTGACTGATCCTGAAGTGCGCAGGATACTGAAAGAGACCGATGGCCTGGGAACCGAAGCGACCCGAGCGGGAATCCTGGAATTGTTATTCAAGCGTGGATTCCTGGTGCGTGAGGGTCGAGGCAAGGCGAAGCAGATCAAGAGCACGGCTGCCGGTCGTGGTCTAATTCAAGTCCTGCCCGAGACGGCAACAACGCCTGATATGACATCCCATTGGGAACTGGAACTGGATGGCATCAGTTCACAGAAGATCAGCTATGCTCATTTTATGGATCCACTGACTGCAACGCTTCATGTATTGATACAGCAGAGTAAAGTAACGCTTCCCAGCGAGCTGAAGGGTATTACAGCACCCAAATACGCTAAAGAGCACCGCAAGTACGGCAACAAAAAAGCCAATAAGAAACAGTTAGAGTAAGGTGAAATTGGGACCAGGTTACAATAATCATTGCTGCAATATGCAACAGGATTGAGTATAAAGATACTTCCGTGGGGTGCTTCACCGAATTCTTGATGTCCTGGTATTCGATTCCAGGGGATCTGAAAACTTCATCTATAGGTAAGAGGGTTGTGATATGAGATACAAACTATTGGGTAATAGCGGTCTCAGGGTTTCTGAACTGGCGTTGGGGGCAATGACTTTTGGTGCTGAAGAAATAGGCGTCGAGATCGAAGAGAGTCGTAAGGTCTATGATCTTTTCAGGGAATCTGGCGGCAATTTCATTGACACGGCTAACGTCTATGCCGGAGGCCGGAGTGAAGAGTTTCTCGCTGAATTCATTGCCGATGAAAGAGAACGAGTTGTATTGGCTACCAAGTTTACCGGCCCAACAAGAGGCCGGGATGTGAACGCCTGGGGCAATAGCCGCAAGACCATGATGGAAGCTGTTGATGCGAGTCTTAAAAGGCTTAAAACCGACTACATTGATCTGTATTGGATTCATTCCAGAGACTTCATGACACCCATAGAGGAGGTCATGCGTGGACTGGATGATCTTGTGAGCATGGGGAAGGTGCTATATGTCGGTGTCTCCGACTCACCTGCCTGGGTCGTAGCGCAGGCAAATACTCTGGCGGAGTGGCGCGGGTGGTCTAAATTTGTGGGTCTGCAGATCCGCTATAGTCTGATAGACAGAACCGTGGAAAGGGAATTGATGCCTATGGCCAAGGCGTTGGATCTTGCGGTTACGCCCTGGGGATGTGTCGGCTCTGGTATTTTGTCAGGCAAATACAATGCTGACCCAAAAGCAAAAGGCCGCGCAGCTATGCGGGGTCAGATATCCGATCAGTCCCTTACGATTGCCCAGGAGGTGGTGAATCTTGCTCAGGAGATAGGCCGATCACCCACCCAGGTTGCGCTGAATTGGGTCAGGCAGGGTGAAGGCGTGATAGTGCCGCTGGTTGGTGCACGTGATGCACAACAGTTGCAGGACAATCTGGGATGCCTGGAATTTGAGCTAACAGATGAGCAGATGTCGCGACTCAATGAGATCAGCCAGATTGAATTGGGGTTTCCTCATGATATGTTGAACATGCAGCAAGCACGGAATCGAAAAGTGGATAATCATCGCGCCTGACGATAGTTGCGGACCGGCCTGTCAGAGCTCAATCTTTACCAAAAGGGAAAAAGCGGGTGATATCCGGTAGCAGTGGTGCGGCTGTGGCTGGTTGGGAATTGACTGAACCCTGTGCGGTTCTGGTGAGCATCACAAAATCACCTCCGGGGCCATCTTCTGGAACTGTCTGCTCATGAAATAAGCGCTCAAGGTAGAAATCAGGGCGAACACCGAAAGCACCAGGAATACCTGTGACCAACCTAAATAGTCAGACATGACGCCTGCTGAAAAGGCTGCAATCGCACCACCAATATAACCTATACCATCAATGATGCCGGTACAGGAACCTGCGCCTTTTGCTCCAGCAATGTCAAGCGTGAGACATCCGGCGCTCATGGAATAAGGTCCCAGGAGGAAAAAACCACTGGCGCCCAGGAACACAAGTATCAGATCGAAGTTTGGAGCAGCGGATGCACTTAGAACGGCAATCGCCAGGATACTTACAACCAGGCAGGACAACATCATCCACATCATACGGGCGCGATCGCCATTCCGGGCATAATGATCCGTGTACCAGCCGATAAGAACAGTCCCCAGTACGCCGAGCAAAGGGAATATGGCCGATTTTAAAATAGCGCTACTCGCGCCAAGCCCCATGTCGAATAAAAATTTAGGCGTCCAAAAAAAGAAAACGGAACGCAGTAAGGTTGTTAGAAAGCTGAACACCAGGAGCTGCCGATAAATACTCATACCGAGCAGGGTTCTCAGTATGGTTTTTATCTCCGTTTTTGATTCATCGCCATAGTCTGCAAGCTGTTTCTTTCCTGTTTTGCTTTTTCCGATTGTTGCTCCAGGGATCACATCGTTGGGAGCATATCTGGAACTGAAGTAGGACCAAACCCATATAACACTCAGCACCATTGCTGGATAAATAAAGATCCCCTGCCAGCCAACACCCTGAGCGACTAAAAAGCCCGCGAACAAGGCTGCGGCCACTCCTCCAAACTGGAAGTTGATACTGATTAAACCCATCACGGTACCGTTTCGATCCGAGGGATACCAGTTACCTATTGTTTTTATGAGGCCCCCCCAACCCATGGATAGGAAGTAGCGGCAACAACACCACACAACAATAAATGCGGTTAAGCTTGCCGATAGTGAAAAAACGATATTCCAAAAGATTGCGCCAGCCATGCCGATCAGGAATATTCGTCTGCCGCCAATCTTGTCGGCAAGCGGGCCGTTGATAAACTTTCCTACTGCATAGGCAATTTCAGAGATCGCCGCGATCATACCTAGCTGAGTATTTGAATATCCAAATTCCTGTTCTAGCAAGGGAAATGCAGCTGCAAGATTACCTCGGCACAAATAGTAACCAACGTAACCGACTAACATAACCCAGAAGGTTGATGTGCGCCATCTGAGCAACCGCCGATTACCTGCATCCGACAGTGGTATTTTTTTGTTATCTTCTATTGTGTAAAACATCAGCCCTCTTTTATCGCCGTCACCCGGAGCCCGCAACAATTGCTACTTTAAGAATTCCTGCATTGGCGGACCCATATCTGGATTGAAAAGCTCGTATTTTTCTCCCAACAATTTCAGTAATGTTGCGGCAATTCGATTGGAAGTAAGACACTCATCACCTGTGGTAACCAGACGTTCGTTGTATTTGCGGTTTCCAGCCAGAGATTCATCGAGACCGCGAAATACTTCTTGCCATCGCAAACCATCCAGGGTCAGCAGAAAGATGTTCCTGGCTTCTGCGTCTACCGACCCCGCCAGTAATTTAACCGGCAGCAAGAGCAGCATTAGTAAAACAGTCCGTTTCATAGTTGACCTCTTTATAAGGATGATCCAACCACACGCATGTTGATCTATGCGATGCCTGACGACTATGGCAATGTAGCCGGAATAGTAGGCACAGTCCAATGCAGTGCAGAAAGTGAGCAGGTTTGTTGATGAGGTTGCCGCATTCAGGTCCGAATCGGTGCGGAGTCATTCGAATTTGCCAGGATTTCGGAAATCCACTAGATCAATAGTTGTTTGACCGAATATATCGCAGCGTTTCGGGAACTCCTGGTGACGGGTGACATATGGCATGGGCCGTCCAGGAACTGCTGTTACAACTGATTGGATATACATCTAATCAAATAAATGGGTGACAGCAGGAAAATCTCCTACAAAGATTGAGGGTTATCGCTGCTTCACAGATCCGCTTCTCCCTTTCATGATTGACATCCCGACAGCAGGGAGGAATCGTGAATGTATTTAAAGAACTGTGTTGTAATCTTGTCGCTCCTGGCAGCTCCGCTATCATCAGCAGATATCTACCGCTGTCAAATGGGAGACGGGAAGTGGCTATTTACCGACCGACAATGTACTAATGGGGCAGGTCAAAAAATTAAACTATCCTCACCGGTGACAATCAGGAAACTGGAGCCAACAGGTTTAAGTGAAGCTGAACATCGGGCGCTCATAGATCTCGATCAAAGGATGGCTGCATCGCGGGACTTCCGTATCAAACAGCGCAAAAAGATTTCCAGTCAAATCAGGAAAAACAACAAAATCAAACAACAGAACTGTGCTCTTGCGGCACGGCAACTGGCTAAGATACAGGACAAGAAAAGCCATGGTTACAAGCTTTCTGAAGCAAATGAGTTGGATCAACAAGTCAGGAAGCTGGAGGCAGAAAAAAGAGTCAATTGCAGGTAAGAGAGCGGGGTATACGCGGATTCTGACACCAAAGTCATTGCCGGTGCTATCGCGGGTGGACTAGTCTGCTCTGCTATGGACTGTTAGGGTTACATTCACTTGATCTGGATGATCAGCAGCACCGGAAGATTTCAGAACCCGGTTATCGTAAGAGGTTAATAGTCGCCAGAGGTTAATAGCAGTGTGCGTATCTCGCTGGACGAACGGGTGCATAGAGAAAAATGGTAGAGAATCAGGCCGTATTGATCCAGAGGACACAGCCACTTGAGTGAAGCAGCACCAGTCTCCACCAGGGAGATGTATCGATCCATAGCGCTATCCGTCTATTTGCCCTCGTTTTTCATGGCAATTTGTCAGGGCAGTGTGCTGCTCATGATCCCCCTGTTCGCATTGGAAATGGGCGCAAATCCGGCCGTTGCTGCTCTGGTATTTGCCATGCGCGGTCTTGGCAATATGGTGATGGATGTTCCTGCCGGTTATTTCACGGCGCGATTAGGTGACAAGAAAACCATGCTCATGGGCGTTGCAGTGATGGCAGTGGTGGGTTTTCTGGCCAGTCAATGCCGCTCTGTCTGGCAATTGGCATTAATTGCATTCTGCTTCGGTGGTGCGATGGCTACCTGGATACTGGCGCGTTTAGCACACATCACGGAAGCTGTGCACATTTCGCAGCGCGGTAAAGCCATTGCTACCATGGCGGGATTGCAGCGATTCGGTAATCTGATTGGACCTGTTTGCAGTGGTTTCGTGGCAGACCAATTTGGATTCAGTTATGTTTTTGTCGGTATTGGCCTGGCCGCACTGATGGCGGTTGTTTTTGTCGTCATCAATGTAAAGCGTAATAAGAAAGGTCATTCCAAAGATTCACCCGGTATATTCGCCCTGATACCGCATATCCTTTCCAGGCACGGGAAAATATTCGCTACAGCGGGAGTTGCCATTTTACTGTTGACAGTATTGAGAGCAGGGAGACAGCTGCTTATACCTTTGTGGGGTGAATCAATTGGGCTGGATACCGCCGACATTGGTTTAGTTGTTGGCCTGGCCGCTTCAATAGATCTGCTGATGTTTATTCCGGTGGGATACATAATGGACAACTGGGGACGCAAATATTCAGCCATATCCTGCCTGGGGATTCTGGCCCTGGCTCTGTACCTGATTCCCTTCAGCGACGATTTTGTTACTCTGTCATTGGCAAGTATGTTGGCTGGTTTTGGTAATGGACTCGGTAGTGGTATCAACATGACATTAGGGGCAGATTTTGCTCCCGCACATGCGCGAGGAGAATTTCTGGGTGTGTGGCGCCTGGTTGGGGACGCGGGTTCTTTCGCCGGGCCTGTCGTCATGGGATATATAGCGAATACTTTTCTGCTGGCGACAGCCTTCACCTTCTCAGCCGGTCTGGGTATTGTGGGTGTTTTTATAATGGCTGTGTTTGTTAAAGAGACGCTTGTGAAACATTAATCAAAGTGTTTGCCAACAGTGGTTGCCTAAAGTCCGGCAAGAAATTCACCCAATGCCTTGTTGGTTTGTTCCGGTGCTTCTTGCTGCACCCAATGACCTATGTTGGGAATTATCACAGAACCTCTGAAATCCGCACAGGCAATCCCCGGATCGGCATAGGCGTCATTGCCCGGCACAAAATGTCTTACGGCATCACGTTCCCCGCCAACAAAGAAAGAGGGTTGCGTTAGAGTTGCGCCATGCAGATCAACGAGTTGCTCATGATCCAGATCTTGCGCTCGATAACGATTAATCGGACCGCGAAATCCTCCTGCCGTAAAAGCATCCACATAGACTTGCAGATCATCCTTACTCATCCAGGCCGGGAATGGATCAGGATCAATCAAGCCGTCGAGTAGCCTGGCATCTTTGGGTTTAGGCTCAAGCCATTGGTCCAAATCGGCATCGCCGGAGATTGCGAAGTAGGCTTTTCGAAGACTCACTGCAACATCTGCTTCCAGTTCAGCTTCGGCTAATCCCTCCTGCTGGAAATAGAGCTGATAGAAAAATCTGTCAGCATAGAGCTGTTGCCAGAGTTCCAGTATTCTGAGCTCACTCGGCGGGAAATAGGGGACACTTAAACCCGCCACTGCGCTGACCTTCTGCGGATAAAGTAGCGCTGTATGCCAGACGATGGGAGCCCCCCAATCGTGGCCGAATAAAATTGCACTGCCACTGCCGAGTTCATCAATCACAGCAGCAACATCGGAGGTGAGTTCCGTTAGTGTATAGGCAGCGATCTCATCCGGCTTTGAACTGCCGCCATAGCCACGCACATCCATCGCGGCCACCGTGTATCCGGTGTCAGCGAAATGGCCAATCTGGTGCCGCCATGAATACCACAATTCCGGCCAACCATGCACGCAGAGTATCAGTGGTCCATTACCTTTGAGCGCCACATTCAGCCCGATTTCACCATTCTTAACCGATACAAAATCCATTGGTTGGGCAGCCTTTTAATCGTTTACAGAAAGCGATAAAGGTATATTAGCTGAATAGGGGGCAAAGTGCCTGCGTAGAATTGTCCCGGATTGCCTGCGAATATACCTGGTATATTTTTTGTGTCTCTGACGGCAGTCTTTCTTGTGTCAGTCGTATTGATAAGCTGGTGCGTAAGTATCAGTACATATCGCGGTTGAGGAATAAAGAT
>JASJXV010000195.1 GCA_030123805.1 Gammaproteobacteria bacterium | reverse complement strand
GCGCTATTATCGGCCGATTCAGTATCCATTTGACCTCGAGTTACTCCGTCGAAGAGTTTGACTGCAGTTGGTTCCTGTGCATAAAGTACTACATTTAACCAATATTCACAAAACATCAAAATTGTTAGAGTTAAACACCAACCACTCGGAAATAACCACCTCAGGCATTGGATCCCGACAAGAACTAGACATAATGTGTTGACTGGAAATGCGTAGCGTCGCCCGGTCTGCCATTAAACCAACATCGTCGATATCGGGAACCTTGGCACAGCCGACTCCCTGATCGATCCATCTCACAACATAACCGAGTATACCCTGAGCGTTGCTATCCAATTCTGCCTCATCGGCTGACGTCGTCGGGTATCCCCAGTTTAGTTCCGTTGGCAACCTGCTGTAACTCGACAACGACTCTGGATTTCTTTGACAGGCGGTATACTACCTTCACAGTCATACCAACGGTTAGCAGCATGAAGGCGCCGAAATCGCTGCCATATAACCTGACATCCGGATGATCATACCCCTTCACTCCACTGAAACTGTAGCGATAGCCACTGATCACCGCGGTCCTCGAAGCATGGCCCATCATCTGTATCATGCCGATTCTTGTCTGCGTATAACCGCTGGCGCTGATCTCTTCAGCATAACATCTGTCTGACAGCAGCAGCGAACTGATAATTAACAAGTGGATTGTGAAAAGAACTTTTCTCATCTTCTGCTCCCCTTCTGGATCTATCTTTTAACGCGCTGCCAGGAGATACGGCCGGTGTTGTTACCTCCGGAAGTGTTTGTCCCCTGAATTTGTAACGTCTGGTCACCCAGTTGAGTGACCCTTTTACCGCCGATAAAAGTCGAGTCGGTGGGTACCGAATCCTCGAAGAAGGTGCTGGCAACCACATCACCACCGACAGTTTTGTCAGCCGCGGTATAATAGCCATCGTCATTCAGATCAAATACGCCGTCGTCTCCAGCACAGAGCAGGGTACCTGTATCTGGACAGAATGCATGGGCAGCGCCGCCCGCTTCTACCAAACAGCTCAACACCGTCTTGGGCATCACACTGTTGACAAAGGCGATTCCACCCCTTACCTGAATATTGCGGATGGCCTTCTCACCAGGAAACTCAGGATCTGTCAGACCATCAGCTGAAGCGTGATCGAGGTCGTTGTACCAGCCAAACCGGGTGTCATAGTCAACCGGATTTTCAGACAATACCCGCACAGTGCCCACATTTGCATCGTCTTCAATGCTTGTATATTCCTGCTGAACGAGATCACTCTTTAACACCAGCGTCGATCCAAGTCGATCCCACACGCCATAGATGCTCTGGATATCCCTAGACGTGTCATCCCCTTCATAGATGTAACTGCCGGTGGCAAATACGATGATATAACCACCGCAGAGACTGTCCACTTTCACTTCATCCTGGTCGAACGTATAACAGTTCGCCCCGGTACTCCTGGTTGGATGAACGACCACATAGGGCCGGGTGGTGATGGGCTGCACCTCATCGAGACCGGTGGCGGTATTGTGGTAAGTGGCTTCGAATATGCGCGTCGAGTCCCAGTTGGCCGGATTGGGATCACGCAGATCGAAGCGATAAAGGTTGCCAAATCGGTCCCCGGCATAGACCAGATCCACTGTGCCGTTGCCGTCCAGATCGATCGCTCTCGGCCGGCCCAAGCCGTTCGCCACGGTAGCGCTCACCACCGGAGTTTCCAGCTTGACAAAGTCATATTCATTGGCAAGACAACCCGCCTTGTCCGGGTGGCACCAATTACCATCTGTTCCCTTGCTGGCAAGCAGGACAAACAGCACGGCTTTGCCTGAGGTGCTGTTGTAGCCATTGCCCAATACCGCAACCCACTCGTTCTCACCATCTGATGGATCGCTGATATTACTCATGGCAATCGTCGGCACGCTGTAGCTGTAGCCTAAGTCGCTGACAGGTATCCCCACTGCATCCAGGACCGGAACGCCCGCCACGGTGGGGTGGACATCATCCTCATCGGTGAATTCCCACATGACAACAGCGGCTGCATTCGATTCCGTCACATTGTTGGGATTGGTGATATCCAGTGCAAAATAACCTTTACCGCCACCTCTCATTCCCCCTACCAACATGGTTACCCACTCTTTGTCTCTAAACAGGGTAGTACTTCTGAAGTCAGGGTCAAGATAGACATCATTGATGGCATTGCCGAGATCCACTGTGTAACGATGGTTGTAATTGCTACTCAGAAGTTGTTTTATCCGCTGGCTGTAATCACCGGTAATAACATGGTCGGGTACGTATGCAAAAATCTCTTCACCGGTGTCTGCTCTGAAGCCATGCACCATGCCGTCATTTGAAGAGACATAGACAACTTCCTGCCGTGCGGCATACCTATTCTGGAACCTCGTATACGGCTCAATCGTGGGGAAGGGAGGAGAGTTTCTGCGTAATCTCGACGGGGCGCCATAAAAAACCGGTGTTGACGAGACGACATCTCCCATCCGACCCTTCACCTTGGGTCGCTCGCGCAGATTCCCCAACGGGCGTTCATTGCGACTATCGCCCCTTAGATAGTTTACATGCTTGGCAATCTGGGTGTTGAATTCCGCACTGTTTTCGACGATAACACCGAGGGGATCATCTTCAAGGGCAAGCTTCTGCTGCGAATTCAAGCGGCTGGACCGGAAAGGTATACCCCCGGCGCCATTGGCAACGGTTGGGTCAAAGGTCAGGATCTGCCGAGTGTCAAAGGTCTTCAGATCCAGTTTCTCTGCCGCACTCCATACCTCTGCCCCCAGGATCCCACGGCTATCGAATTCCTGGGCAACCAGGTCGCCGGTATTTTCTCTGATATTGTAGAAAGCCCTGAAAACCAGTGAGCCTGCCTGTATCTCCTGGGAGTTGAAACTCACCGCACTGGCAGTGCCGATCGCTTGCGAAAACTGTGCAAAGGCATTTTCCAGTGCTGCCTTCAATTCAGTCGGATTACCCGCATCGAGAAAGTCACCGCGACCATTAACGGCCGTATGAACCAGGTCGTTCAGCTTATCATCGTCAGTTAACACATCACCCCAGTTAAAGGCCTGGCTATAGTCAGCTGGCACCATATCCATGCTAATACTGCCGGATACACCAAAGGAAATCACAAAGGTGGACATGTGCTGGTGCATGGTGGGCAGGGCACTGGAGCCGCCGAATGCTGAAGCGGGTGCCCCGGCCAGATCTTTCTCCGTTGCCGGTACTTCATTGGCTAAACCGGGATGCAAGTCTCTTTCATAAAAATACATGGCAACATCCGCCAGGGTCCTGGAGGCGTTATCCGCATACCGGCCACCATCAAAGGCACTGGCGCTATCGGCGTCATCATTGCCGATATCATTGCCGGGACCATTGGCATTCCAGAATCCTGCTGTCACAACCAGGGAGAAGTTCTGCTGACAATTGCCTTCCGGTGCCGGTAACACAGGACAAGCCGGGGCGGGGATAATGGATCTGCTGTTCAGGCATTCATAATACCGGCCTGTCTGCTCGAGACTATCGCGAATAGGCGTGGAGTTGGAGGATGCCTTATTACGGTAAATATGTTCGAGCAACTCACCTTTATTTCCCGCGAGAGCTGACTCATTCATCTCCGCAATGGCGATATTGTCGTTGGTACCACCAAAAGCACCGAATCCGATGCGTATATTCTCGGCTGCCGCTATGACCTGTCCGAGGGCTGTCTTGGACGCATAATGACGCGTCCGGGCATAACTGTAGAAGTTGGCGAAGTTTTGCAGCTCTTCAGCGTAAGTACAGACGCTACCCACACAATCTGTGCGGTTGGTCCCTTTGGTATAAGTATCGGAACCGCCCAGGCTGGCAGGTTTGATCTCAACCAGGGCGCCCTCGGTACAGGTTCCTCCGGGATCTGTGAATGGCGACGTACCGTCCACTACCCCGGCAACATTGTCGGGGCAGGAGGCTGAATTGATATCCGTCCACGTATAGTGTTTAGCCAGGTATACATTCCCGTCAGCATTCGGCATATCGTTCGTGGTCAGGCTGGTCAGATCGATTTTCGCACTGGTCGTCTTGTAGGGATCCGATATGGCGCTGACGGGATTTGAATCAAGAAATTCATTGTTGCTGTTATCGACACCCACCCACGGCACATAAGTCACCGAGGGATCGTAATATACCTTGTTGAAATCGGCATTACGCAGCCGCCATAACCCCTTGCCGGGGGTCTTTGCCTCACTCTCGGCATATTTGGATCTGATGCTGCCGTCTTCAGGCAGGAACCAGGTTTTGGTCTGATTAC
>JASJXV010000014.1 GCA_030123805.1 Gammaproteobacteria bacterium | reverse complement strand
GCCCCCGTGGATACACCTACCGCCACTGTTGCTGCTGATACAACCCCGGAAACAGAGACAGCAACACCTGCACGCCGACGAGGTAAAAGAACAGTGGTTGATGGTGTGGCACATATTCACGCGACTTTTAACAACACTATCGTCACTATCACGGATCGACAGGGTGGTACTTTGTCGTGGGCTACAGCAGGTGGCTCGGGTTTCAGGGGCGCGAGAAAGAGTACCCCCTTTGCCGCCCAGGTGGCCGCTGAAAGAGCCGGTAATGCGGCTCTGGAATACGGACTGAAAAATCTTGATGTGTTTGTTAAAGGACCCGGACCCGGTCGTGAAGCAGCAGTGCGAGCACTGGATGCCGTGGGTTACAAAATTAGCAATATCACCGATGTGACACCGATTCCACACAACGGTTGTAGACCACCCAAGAAAAGAAGGGTGTGAGTTTAAGCTTTAACCAAACATCGAGAGATTATCTCTTGGCACAGGAGACTTGAAAATGGCCAGATATCTAGGCCCAACCTGCAAACTATCACGACGAGAAGGCACTGATCTGTACTTGAAGAGTGGTGTACGACCATTGGAGTCCAAGTGCAAGGCCGAAAATGCCCCTGGTCAGCACGGTCAGCGTCGAAGTCGCTTGTCGGATTATGCAGTTCAGTTGCGAGAGAAACAAAAAGTTCGTCGAATATATGGTGTATTGGAGAAACAATTCCGTAACTATTACAAGAAAGCTGACAGGCAAAAGGGTGCGACCGGTGAAAACCTGCTGCGCTTGCTGGAACGGAGGCTGGACAATGTAGTCTATCGCATGGGGTTTGGATCTACTCGTGCTGAAGCCAGACAATTGGTTTCTCACAAGACTATGCTGGTTAACGGGCGCTGTGTAAATATCCCTTCCTATCTAGTCAACGAAGGCGATCTGGTGTCTGTAACAGAGAAATCCAAGAACCAGTTGCGTATTCAAGGCGCGCTGGCAGTGGCAGCGAACAGGACTCCTGTCGAATGGGTAGAGGTTGATGGAGTCAAGATGGAAGGACTTTTCAAGAGCTATCCCGAACGTAGTGAATTGCCTTCAGAAATTAATGAAAATCTGATTGTAGAACTTTATTCCAAGTAAGACTTTCCCACTTACGAACAGCGGAGACAAGGTGTATATATGCCCCATTCATCTTTAGAATTTTTGACACCCAAGCATATTCAGGTTGACCAGCACAGTGACCGTCGTGCAACCGTTGTGCTTGAACCACTGGAACGAGGATTTGGCCACACTCTCGGCAACGCGTTGCGTCGAATCCTTTTGTCATCCCTGCCGGGATGTGCAATTACTGAAGCGGAAATTGAAGGTGTTTTACACGAATACAGTGCTATTGAGGGTGTTCGGGAAGATGTTATCGAAATACTCCTCAACCTCAAGGGCATTGCAATCAGCCTGAATGCAACTGACGAATCTGAGCTGCTGCTGGATAAGAAAGGACCAGGTGTTGTTACAGCGGGTGATTTTCAACTGAGTCATGACGTTGAAATTGCCAATCCAGACCACGTTGTTGCCCATCTTAATGAGTCGGGTTCACTCAAAATGCGCGTCAAGGTCGGGCGCGGTCGTGGTTATGATCCTGCTGACAGCCGAACCATTGATGAAGAGCAAGGGCGGATAATTGGCAGTCTGCTGCTGGATGCATCCTACAGCCCGGTGCTACGTGTAGCCTGCAAGATTGACAGCGCCAGGGTTGAGCAAAGGACTGATCTTGACAAGCTTATAATCGACCTGGAGACCAATGGCACGATTGATCCTGAAGAAGCAATTCGTCGTGCAGCTACGATACTGCAGCAGCAGGTTGCGGTATTCGTGGATCTGGAAAGTGAAGCCGAGCCGGAACCTGAAGAACAAGAAGATGAAATCGATCCCATTCTGCTCAGACCAGTGGATGATCTTGAGTTGACAGTTCGTTCTGCAAATTGCTTGAAGGCAGAAAATATCTACTACATCGGAGATTTAATTCGTCGAACTGAAGTTGAACTTCTAAAGACACCAAACCTGGGCAAGAAGTCACTGACAGAAATCAAGGATGTGCTCGCATCCAGAGGTCTATCTCTGGGCATGCGGCTGGAAAACTGGCCGCCCGTTAGTTTGAAAGGTGATGACCGAGTACTTGGCTAGTCCAGGTATAGATTGAATTGGAATAATTAAATGCAGAGGATGCAGGTCCTTTATTGTTAAGAGTCTCAGGAATTAATTAGCATGCGTCATCGCAAGAGTGGTAGACAATTAAACCGGAACAGCTCGCATCGGAAAGCCATGTTCAGAAATATGGCAGTATCGTTGTTTGAGCATGAACTGATAAAAACAACTTTGCCCAAAGCCAAAGAATTACGGCGGGTTGCAGAACCGTTAATTACCCTGGCGAAGAACGATTCTGTTGCCAACCGACGCCTGGCGTTTTCCCGTACGCGGAGTAAGGAAGCCGTTGGTAAACTGTTCACGGAGTTAGGACCAAGGTATTCAGATCGTCCGGGTGGTTATACGCGAATATTGAAATGCGGTTACCGGGCAGGTGACGCTGCACCCATGGCATTTATCGAACTGGTCGATCGTCCGATTGCAGAGGATGACGATTTTGAAGAAGACGAGGATTAAAGCGTCGATTTGACGTTCCTTATGTATTCTTCCTTCATTCCAATCGCTCGCACACTCATGGGTCCCGGTCCTTCCGATGTCAACCCTCGTGTACTGAATGCGATGGCCAGGCCCACCATTGGCCATCTTGATCCTGAATTTGTGCGTATGATGGATGAGGTAAAGTCGCTCTTGCGGTTTGCATTTCAAACAAAAAATGAACTCACCATCGCAGTCTCAGCACCCGGTTCCGCTGGCATGGAAACCTGTTTTGTAAACCTTGTTGAACCAGGGGACAAAGTAATTGTCTGCCAGAATGGCCTATTCGGCGGCAGGATGGCGGAAAATGTCCGGCGCATGGATGCAGAAGTTGTCCTGGTGGAAGATGAATGGGGTCGTGCAATTGAACTCCAGAAGCTGGAGGATGCCCTTAAGAACCATCCTGATACAAAGATAGTTTCATTTGTCCATGCAGAAACCTCAACCGGCGCCCAATCGGATGCGGAGGCAATATGTAAATTAGCACGGAAATATGATTGTTTGACAATCGTTGATTGTGTCACATCATTGGGTGGTACCGAGGTCAGTCTGGATGTTTGGGGTGCAGATGCAGTCTACTCAGGTTCACAGAAGTGTCTGTCCTGTGCGCCCGGTATTTCACCCGTCAGCTTCAGTGGCCGTGCCGTTGAAGCGGTTAAGGCGAGACAGACACCCGTCAGAAGCTGGTTTATGGACCTGAACCTGGTGATGGGATACTGGGGGGAGGGGCAAACACGCGCCTACCATCATACGGCACCCGTTAATGCACTTTACGGATTTCATGAAGCCTTGGTAATCCTGAATGAAGAGGGATTGCAGGCAGCCTGGGAGCGCCACATGCAGAATCACCTGGCACTGAGGGCGGGTCTGGAAGCGATGGGGCTGTCTCTTATTGTGCCTGAAAAGGAAAGGTTGCCGCAGTTGAATGCAGTGACTATACCCGAAGGAGTGGATGAAGCGGCTATTCGACGCAAGCTGTTACAGAGCTTTAATCTGGAGATCGGAGCGGGACTTGGTAGCCTGGCTGGTAAAGTCTGGCGTATTGGATTGATGGGTTATGCCAGTAACGCCAAAAATGTGATCTTGTGTTTATCTGCACTCGAAGCAGTATTGTCTGAGTCACATGCACCGATTAATAAAGGTTTGGCAGTTGCCGAGGCATACCGGGTGTACGGATAGAGTCTCATGTACTCAGTATTCGCTTGAGAAATTGACCGGTGAAAGAGTGTTTGTATTTGGTCAGCTGCTCTGGTGTACCCTGCGCAATGATCTCACCTCCGCCATCGCCGCCTTCCGGCCCGAGGTCCACGATCCAGTCCGCAGTCTTAACAACATCGAGATTGTGTTCGATAATGACTATTGTATTGCCGCGATCGCGTAGGCGGTGCAGCACCTGCAGCAATTGTTTTATGTCATGAAAATGCAAGCCGGTTGTGGGTTCGTCCAGAATATACAGGGTTTTTCCCGTATCTCTCTTGGATAATTCCCTGGCTAATTTAACCCGTTGAGCTTCACCGCCAGAAAGTGTGGTGGCACTTTGACCAAGACACACATAAGAGAGTCCGACATCCATCAGGGTCTTTAGCTTTCGTTCAATCATTGGTATTGCGGCGAAGAAGGAGTGAGCATCTTCGACTGTCATTTCCAGGACTTCATGGATATTTTTGTTCTTGTATTTTACTTCCAGAGTTTCTCTGTTATAGCGTTTGCCTTTGCATTCGTCACAGAGTACGTAAATATCGGGTAAAAAATGCATCTCTACCTTGATAACACCATCTCCCCGGCAGACTTCGCAGCGACCGCCTTTTACATTGAAGCTAAATCGGCCTGGTTTGTAGCCTCTTGATCGTGCTTCCTGGGTCGCGGCGAACAGTTCTCTTACGGGGGTAAAGATATTTGTATAGGTGGCGGGGTTTGATCTGGGTGTGCGGCCAATTGGACTTTGATCAATATCTACGACCTTGTCGAGTGATGAAAGTTTTTCAATATTCTTGTAACTTTTGGGGTGCAAGTTGATCGCACCGTTGAGTTCCCTTGCGGCTATGGGATACAGCGTGCCGTTGATCAAAGTGGATTTTCCTGAACCGGAGACCCCGGTTATGCAGGTGATCAAGCCGAGTGGAATTGTTAAGCTCACATGTTTCAAATTGTTACCGGAGGCACCGTTAAGAACGATGCAGCGATCAGGGTTGAAGGGAATTCGTTGCCTGGGGATTTCAATAGTTAGCCGCTTCGATAAATACTGACCGGTCAGAGATCTTTCACTCTTCAGTATCTGGTTCAAATTTCCTTGGGCAACAATTTCTCCACCGTGAACTCCGGCTCCGGGACCGATATCGATCAGATGATCCGCAGTCCTGATAGCTTCTTCATCATGCTCTACTACGATTACTGTATTACCCATATCCCTAAGATGAGTCAAGGTGTTGAGTAATCGGCGGTTATCTCTCTGATGCAATCCGATTGATGGTTCATCCAGGATATACATCACGCCGACCAGCCCGGCACCGATCTGACTTGCTAACCTTATTCTCTGGGCTTCACCACCGGATAAGGTATCTGCGCTGCGATTGAGAGCCAGATAATTCAGCCCTACATCAATCAGGAATCTGAGCCTTGCACGGATTTCCTTCAGGATTTTTTCTGCTATCTGACCTTTTTTACCCTTGAGGGTGAGGGTTTCGAAATAGGCACAACAATCCGCGATTGAAAGCTCAGTGATCTCAGGTAACGATTTACCGTCGATCAGGACTGCCCGTGCATCCCTATTCAGTCGGGTGCCCTGACATTCGGGGCAATCTCTGCTGCTTAGAAATTTCGATAGATTATCCCTGACCATTTGTGAGTCGGTGTCTTTGAAGCGTCGATTCATGTTAGGGATAACACCCTCAAAAACATGGGATTTCTTGAACTCGTCACCGCGATCATTAATGTATTTGAACTCGATTTTGGTTTTACCGCTACCAAAGAAAATAGCGTTGCGATGTTTTTCGGCCAGCTCTGAAAAGGGCTTGTCAATATCAAATCCGTAATGCCATGCCAGGGAAGTAAGCATCTGAAAATAGTAGATATTACGCCGATCCCAACCTTTGATGGCACCCTCCGCGAGGCTCAGACTGTCATCCTGAATGATGCTTTCCGGATCAAAGAATTGACTGACGCCCAGGCCATCGCAACTCGTGCACGCGCCTGCCGGATTGTTGAAAGAAAACAATCTCGGTTCCAGCTCACTAATACTATGTCCACACTCAGGGCAGGCGAATCGTGCGGAGAAGACAAGATCCGGCTCACCCTTGTCCATAAAGGCTATCCCCGCCAGGCCATCCGAGAGATTGATTGCCGTTTCAAATGAGTCAGCCAGGCGGATTTTGATATCGTCTCTGACTCGGAATCGGTCAATCACAACCTCTATTGTATGGGTCTTGTTTTTGTCCAGATCCGGCGTTTGATCCAGATCCACAACAATATTATCAATTCTGCTGCGAACAAAACCCTGGCTCTGCAAGTCTTTCAAAACATGAACATGCTCACCTTTTCGATTCTTGATGATGGGGGCGATCAACATTACTCGGACCCCCTCTTCCAGATTCAACACCTGATCAACCATCTGACTCACGGATTGAGCCTGAAGAAGAATTCCATGCTCCGGACACCTGGGTTCGCCTGCGCGAGCAAACAATAGACGCAGATAATCATATACTTCGGTGATAGTCCCAACGGTTGAGCGGGGATTGTGGCTCGTCGATTTCTGTTCAATGGATATCGCCGGAGATAGCCCTTCTATATGATCTAAATCGGGTTTCTCCATTATAGACAGAAATTGCCTGGCATAAGTTGACAGAGATTCTACATACCGTCGCTGCCCTTCGGCGTAGAGGGTATCGAACGCCAGAGACGATTTGCCTGATCCGGAAAGTCCAGTAATGACAATCAACTTGTCTCTGGGGATATCAAGATTCAGATTTTTTAAGTTATGCGTACGAACTCCCCTGATAGATATCTTATTCATAATTTGAACTGTGTAGTTGAATCAAAAGAGCGGCTTCCGTACCCGGAGAGATATCCGGATTGTAGGTAATTTCTGAATCGGAAGTGAGTAATGTTGGGGATTGACTACTGACATTTGCGGTTGTTTTTGTGATCCTTTGCAGTATCAGGAAGCATGAATTCTCTGTGCATCCAAAGCAGATGTCTGCAGAGAGTAAATTTTAATGAGAGATTCCAAAAGCAGAATATCGTTAAAAAGCTGAAACTGTTAATATTACGATTTGGCCAGGTAACAGGCAAAGACTAATAGACTTATTTACAAATCAGGCGATTCCATTCTGGTGGATACCAGTCCAATCACTGCTGCGATCTTTGCATCCGGTGGGCCGCATCCGGACAAGAACCAGTTAGCAGATACCCGATCAACAACATGAATTCAAGCGAACTCAAATCCGTACTATCTATTGCCTTGCTCTATGTATTCAGAATGCTGGGGTTGTTCATGGTATTGCCGGTGTTACCACTTTATGGCAATGAGATTAAACACGCGACACCGAAGTTGATAGGCGTTGCACTGGGAGCCTATGGCCTCTCCCAGGCGATTCTACAAATTCCGTTTGGATTCCTGTCGGACCGATGGGGTCGAAAAACTGTCATAGTCATGGGGTTGTTGATATTTATCTTCGGGAGTGTCGTTGCTGCCAATTCTGAGACTATCTATGGGGTGATTGCAGGTAGATTTTTGCAGGGCTGTGGTGCGATCGCAAGTACCATGATGGCTCTTGTGTCTGATCTTACCCGTGTTGAACAACGCACCAAAGTCATGGCGATACTAGGGATGAGTATCGGTATATCCTTTGCTATGTCGCTTGTCCTGGGGCCAGTTCTTAACCAGGCCTACGGTCTGAGTGGCGTATTTTGGGCGACCGCCGTGTTGGGCGCTATTGGTCTGTTAGTGATCTTGACGCTTACGCCGACACCTCAGAAGCAAACGTATAACCGGGATTCGGGTTTTATCGTCGCGGAAGTACGCAAGGTATTGTCGTACCCCGGATTGCTTCGCATAGATGCAGGGATCTTTCTGTTGCACTTTAACCTGATGGCAGGATTTGTTGGATTTCCACTCCTACTGCAGGGTACGGGAGATATCGCTGACGAGAACCATTATCTGGTTTATCTGCTATTGCTGATAGGCTCTTTCATTGTGATGGGACCTGTCATGATGTTAGCTGACAAAAGCCATTGGACAAAAAGAATTCTGATGGCTTGTACGGCACTTTTCATAGCATCCTATGGCGTAATTGCAGAGAGGTCGGACAGCTTATGGTGGGTCTGTGGAGGACTTTTTCTCTATTTCATGGCGTTTAACCTGTTGGAGATCGTATTTCCCTCTTTATTGAGCAAACTTGCACCTGCGGGTGCTCGAGGCACAGCCATGGGTGCCTATTCAACGATGCAATTTCTGGGAGCATTTTGTGGTGGCGTCGTAGGTGGATGGATATTGGATGTGTGGGATTTATCGGTACTGTTTTGGGTCAATGGCCTGGTTTGTTTGCTTTGGTTTCTCTCCTATCTGACCATGAATCGCCCATTGAATCTTTCCAGTAGAACTCTGGATCTGAAAAGCATGGATACGGCGACTGCCAATCAACTGCGGGAAGCGTTATCATCCCTGAAAGGAGTACAGGAAGTTGTCATTATCGAAGGCGAATCGATAGCTTATTTGAAAGTTGATGACAACCTTTTTGATGATGAATCAATGGCGGCAATAGTTGCTACTGTTTGACACCGATAATTTGTCGCTACTGATGCAAATGGATTAATGCTTAAAAAAACCAATGAGACAGCTAAAGAGAAAAAACCAGGCAGGAGAATAGGCATGGCACGCGGTATTAATAAGGTGATTTTGATTGGGAACTGTGGTGGAGATCCGGAAACCAGGTATCTGCCTAACGGTGGCGCTGTTACTAATATAACGGTTGCAACTACACAGGCGTGGAAAGATAAGGAGACAGGTCAACAAAATGAGCGCACGGAATGGCATCGCGTGGTCTTCTTTCGCAGGTTGGCTGAGATAGCCGGAGAGTATCTTAAGAAAGGCTCCAAGGTATATATTGAAGGCTCATTGAGAACCAGACAATGGGAGCGGGACGGGCAGAAGCACTATACGACAGAAATAGTTGCGAACGAGATGCAAATGCTGGATAGCCGAGGCGGCGGCTCCGGTGGCGGTTATCCTGACGAGAATTATTCCAGCGATCCATCAAGTGCCAGTGCTCCACCCAGTGCTTCGGATAGTCAACCGGACTTTGATAGCGGTGCCAGTGCACCATCTGATAGTGATTTTGATGATGATATTCCGTTTTAGGAATATCATCACGGCATAATTATCTTCAAACCACAAACTTCTTAGCGTCCGATCAATATGAAAGCCAGCGCAAAGGATGCAATAGTGATAAAAACTGCAGACCCGAAACAGATTACAGAACATACTCGCAACGCTTTACGAACACCCAGATCGAACAGAGTTCGATAGAGTCTGTATAAAGCGTGCCAGGCTGAAAGAGTAATAATAACGGCCAGAACCAGAGCCCAAAACGGACTACTGAGTAATTCCAGCATCCGTTCGTAGGACATGGCTTTCGAAAACATACCCAGCGGAATGACTATACCAGTCACCAGGATCATGATTGGTGTAATCAGGGCTGTCAGCTCACCGCCAACCGCAAAGAGTGGCCAGATCAGGGCTTCATTTGACCTTTTTTCCATGTTCCATCTCCTAGAGTGAAATAGCGAAGAAAACGACAGCCAAAATAGCAAGGAACGCCAGGTAGTGTAATCCTACAACCAATCCTGGAATGACGCGGATCTTACCGAATTGCAGTGGCATGGCCTGGGGGGCCAACTTAAACCAACTGATCGAGTGATAAAGTGTGGACAGTAACATAACGACACTGGCTGCTATCGACCAGGGATTTTGCAGGGCCTCAAGCCACCCCTGGTAAGCTTCAGGGCCTTGATACAGTCTGAAAAAACCGACCAGTAACACGACAGAATAGATAGTGATAAATACACTACTGATTTCTCGCATCATATAGGCCTTATAGAAGTTGTTTTTCAACCACCAGGTGTTGGGTATTTCCCGAACGTAAGGCTTTCTGGTCATTAGTCGTTACCTCCTGCCTCACTTCCGCGGGGCATCAGTACATTCTTGTACCATTCAATGGTACTGGTGATCTTCGTTTGTTGTATTGCAGACGCCGGGTTTACGTGTTTGGGGCACACTTCAGAGCATGAACCGACGAACATGCAGGGCCATACACCCTTGTCAGTATTGGCTATACGGGTGCGTTGATCCTGACCATTGTCCCGGGAATCCAGATTGTAACGAAGTGCTAAAGAGAGGGCGGCAGGACCCAGGAAGTCAGGTTCCAGGCCAAATTCTGGACAGGCTGAATAGCATAACAGGCAGTTGATACACATGGAGTATTGTTTGTACTTCATCAACTCGTCGGGTGATTGAAGGTGCTCGCCATCTGCTAGAGGTTTTTCTTCCGTGGGGATCAGATAGGGTTTGATCTTTTCCAGCTTCTCCATGAAACTGTCCATATTGATAATCAGGTCGCGTTCAATTGGAAAATGTGCCAGAGGCTCTACGGTTATTTTGCCAGGATGATAGTCTCTCAGAAATGTGTTACAGGAAAGTTTGGGTTCGCCGTTGACCATCATGCCGCAGCTACCACAGACAGCCATTTTACAGGACCAACGATAACTTAAAGTACCATCCAGATTGTCCTTGATATGGTTAAGTGCATCCAGCACCGACCAATCCCTGACATAAGGGATTGTGTAAGTTTGCATCACAGGCTCGTTTTCCGTTTCGGGTCGATACCTTAGAATGTCGATTTCAAATTGTTCGTCAGGCATTGTGAGTACTCCCGAATGCTATTTGCCCCGATCATCTGCAGCGCCACCATAAACCCGCTCTGCAGGTTGTGATGTGGTAATGCATACATCTGCGTATTCTATTTTTGGGTCGCCGTCCGCGTTGTAGTACGCGAGACTGTGTTTTAGATAATTGACATCATCGCGATTCTCATAGCCGTCGAGCCGTTGATGCGATCCCCGCGACTCTTTTCTATTTAATGCTGAGTGCGCCATGCTTGCTGCGGTCTCCAACATTGCTTCCAATTCGATGGCAAGGAATAGTTCGGTATTGTATACGCTACTGGTGTCATCCAGTTTTGCACTTTTCATTCGCTCGCGTAGTTCACTCAATTTATTACATGTAGCCTGCATCGAATCACCGGTACGATAGATACCGATGCCCTCTTCCATGGTCAGTGCCATCTCCTTTCGAATTGTGGAGATCCGTTCATTGCCTTCTGCACGATTCAGTAAACTGTCGATGCGCTGCCGGTACTTTTCTGCCTGTGCCTCTATTGCGGACTGGTTGGTTACTGCAACATTTTTAGCATACTCTGAAGCATATATTCCCGCTTGCTTGCCGAACACTACTAGTTCGGTTAGTGAATTTGAACCCAGTCGGTTTGCGCCATGCAGACCATTACTTGCGCATTCGCCGACTGCGTATAGTCCGGGCAATGGCGTCGTTGCAGTGAGATCTGTTTTTACTCCGCCCATAGTGTAATGCACGGCAGGTTTGACCGGGATCGGGGTAGTGACAGGATCGACGCCTGCAAAGTCCTTGGCCAGTTCGCATATAAAGGGGAGCCGCTCCTGAAGCTTTTTGGCGCCCAGATGTCGAAGATCCAGGTTAACGACATCACCATTTTCAGTCTTGATGGTGCGACCCTTCTGTTGTTCGTGCCAAATGGCCTGACTCAACCGATCGCGTGGACCCAGTTCCATGGCTTTATTGCGCGGCCAGGGATCAACAGGTCCCAGACCGTAGTCCTGCAGAAACCGGTAGCCGTCCTTATTTACCAGGATACCGCCTTCACCTCGACAGGCTTCAGTCATGAGAATGCCCGTAGCGGCCAGACAAGTAGGATGATATTGAACAAACTCCATGTCTTGCAGTGGTACACCGGCGCGATAGGCCATCCCCATACCGTCACCGGTAACGATCGCACCATTGGTATTGGCCCGAAATACCCTGCCAGCACCGCCGGTTGCCAGAATTACTGCTTTGGCGACAAACAGACGCATGCTACCTGTAGCTATCTCTATGGCCACGACTCCCTGACATCTGCCATCTTCCACTATCAGGTCGGTCGTAAAGTATTCATCGAAACGGTTGATGGAACCGTACTTCAGTGATGTCTGGAAGAGGGTATGCAGGATGTGGAAACCACTTTTATCGGCGGCAAACCAGGTGCGCTCGATCTTCATGCCGCCGAAGGCACGGACGTCGACATGACCATCTGATTTCCTGGACCAGGGACAACCCCAGTGTTCCAACTGAACCAGTTCTTCCCTGGCATGCTCGACAAAGTATTGCACGGTATCCTGATCACAGAGCCAGTCGCCGCCGGATACCGTGTCATGAAAATGATTCTCAAGCGTATCGTGATCCTGGGTTACGGCAGCAGCACCGCCTTCGGCTGCCACTGTATGGCTTCTCATAGGATAGACTTTGGAAATAAGTGCTATCTTGAGATCAGGATACTGTTCCGCAACAGTAATTGCGGCGCGAAGTCCAGCTCCGCCAGCCCCAATGATAACGATATCAGTGGTGATTACTTCCATGCGAAAAGCCTTTTGGATAGTAAGTGACTTAGAACAGGGTAAGGTCCATTGCAGATAGGTTGTGAATTTGAGAAAACTGCGAACATCTCCCTGGGCCTGGTTTTTGTGACAGCTATATTAACCTGTTAGCGCTGCAAAAAAAATGCATTAAACCATAATTGGTGTGGTTTAATATGACTTCCGTCAAGCCTGAACATAATAATTAACAGGTTCTGGATTCAAGTAGTTCCACTATGCCTTCATGGCTTTGTGAATACCAATCATGCCAAAAAGCAGGGATCTGCTACGCACTGACTTGAAGCCGATATCTTCCAGCAGGCTGGTCAGTTCTGCCGCGGAATAGAACATCTGCAGTGCGTCTATAAAATACTTTTTTAGGTTCTGAGCAGCAGGATTGCTGCGAAACAGGAAGGCGGTAAAATTCAAGCAGGCTCTCAAGTAAGTGTAGTAGAGTATTTCTACTATTTTGTTGCCTGGCCGCAACATGTCGCAGTGATAAAAGTGACCGCCAGGAACCAGCACCCGTTCTATTTCCGTAAACACATCTATGACCTGTAAATGACGTGATGCATATTGAATTGTCACCAGGTCGAATGTGTTATCAGGATAGGGTAGTTGATGTACATCGCTGATTTCAGGGGTGATCACAATGCCCAGTTTTTTAGTTTTTCGTGTACCCACCGCGAGCATCTCGGCGCTTCTATCCACGGCATGGACATCAAGATTGGGTTCCTTCTGTAGCAGCGCGATGCTGACAGCCATGGTACCGGCGCATACGTCGAGCACCTTATCCCCAGGTCTGACATCGATCGTTGCAATGAAGCTGGATTTGAACCAGTTCCAGAGCCCGAGACTGGCTACATGGTTTGCGGTGTCATAGTATTTTGCGATCCCCGCAAAAACGTCATTGAGTTCTTTCGTCCATATACCTGAAAAAGCATCGTTACGCGCCGATTCATTTGCCGAGAAAGTCGGTTCCTTACTGGCTGGTTGCTCCATATGTACCGGTTGCTGACGAGGTTCACGTTGTTGCGACTGCTCTAGCATCGATCTTCTTATCCTTATGTAACACGAATGAGAGTAAACTACTGGGGCCGGATATCATACACCATAGCTGGTAATCAGTCTTGCCCGATTACCAGGCGTAACTGTCTCTTGATGACCAGTCCGGTCCAATTCAGTCAGTGAATTTCACAAGTAGCTTGCTGCGATTGGGCGCCAATATAGTCCTAAATTAACGGCATGACAAATGTGATCTTGTAAACGATCTTGTAACCCTTGTCATGCTGATTGTAAACACCAGAACAACTTCGGTGCAGGAGAGTTATCTTCAACATGCAGCAGACCTACCATGATCCAGCCGACCTGAACAAGAATACAGAGCGGATATATGAACCTTAGAATACAAGAATCAATAAGCCAGTGCCCAGGAGTAATCGATAGATAACGAAAGGCATAAAACCAATCTGATTGATATATCCGACAAACAGTCTGATACACAGATAAGCGCTTATGGCAGCTGTAAAAGTTCCGAGCAATAACGAGTCCCATTGCACGGATGTCGTCGATGCAATCAAATCCATCGTCTTAATAGTGCCCGCGCCAAGAATAGCTGGAATTGACATTAAGAATGAAAATCTGGCCGCATTTGAACGGGAGAGCCCCAGAAATAATGCGGCTGTCATAGTGACTCCCGATCGGGAGGTGCCGGGTATTAAGGCAAGACACTGTGCAAACCCGATTAGAAGTGCAGGCATCCAGTTGATCGAGAATTCATCAAGGTCATTGTCTTTCGTTCGATCAGCCAGACCGAGCAGAATACCGAACAGGATAGTCGTAGTAGCAATAACAACCACGGCACGTAGTTCCGTCTCCACAAATCCTCTGCTCAGGTAACCGATTGGCAGTATAGGCAAACTGGCCAGTAGCAGCATCAGACCCAGGTGGCTGTACCGATTTAGTTTCCTGGTGTGCAATGACTGCCAGAGC
Organism: Gammaproteobacteria bacterium; assembly: GCA_030123805.1. Classification (GTDB taxonomy): domain Bacteria; phylum Pseudomonadota; class Gammaproteobacteria; order Pseudomonadales; family Azotimanducaceae; genus JASJXV01. The sequence goes on along the minus strand of JASJXV010000014.1, from coordinate 24,109 downwards.
CCGGAGATAATTTCGAGTATCTCGAGCCGAAGAAACCAGACCACCGCGACGAGAGATCCCAGATGTACCGCAACATCAAACGCCAGTCCCTGATCTTGCCAACCCAGAATCTGGAATGGCAGGATCAGATGAGCTGAACTTGAGATCGGCAAGAATTCGGTCAGTCCCTGAATAAGGGCTAAAAATAGTGTTTGAATGTGCTCCAATCAAGAATCCATATTGGTTTTGCTGGTGAGGGAGTTTAATACGATTCCTGATAAATGAACAAATTTGAATAAGTGAATAACCGGATTGGAATTTGACAACTATTCCACTTTTCCCCTTACCATCACTCTTGCTAATTATTGGTTCCTGGTCCAGTTAATATCGTGTAATCCGTGTCGACTAGCCAATTTCTCTTCGTCAATGGATTGCTGGTACAGAGTCGGGCATATTTCGTATCCACAAACCGGTACGGCAGGTGTGAATCCCTGGCTGGGGAAATACCCAAACGCCGGCACTGGATAATTTGCAACGGTGTGTAGCCAACGTCATCCAGATAAAATCTCTCATCTACCAGTTGGTTCTGATTCCAATCGGAAACCTTCAGGCCCAGAGAACGGCATAACAGAGTTTGACCGTTGCATAACCGCGTAATGGGTCGATTGTTCTCATTGGAGGGGTTAAGTCGTTGCATGACCAATAGGGTTGATTCAGGCGAAAGAATATCCAGGAAGGGATAACCGGATTTGATCAGAACCGCGTTTCCATCTCCTTTGGCGCTAAAATTCAGAGAGTCGCTACCTCTTGCATAGTACATGTAAATGGTACCGGGAGGCATGAACATCGCCTTCCGACTTTCCGTGAAACCCCGTGATGAGTGGCTTCCCTTATCCTTGAGGTAATAGGCTTCGGTTTCTATTATCATCGCTGAGAGCCACACGGAATTGCCGGATTGGGCATCGTAATAGCGATGTCGTAGTACTTTTCCCAGGAGCGTCTGCGCCAGCTGTAGAGGGAGTTGACTAAAAAAATGGTTATTTAAGATCATATAAGTATGATGCCCGGCTTAAGGTATAATTCCAGCATAAATGAGATGTAGTGAATCAGGTTGTAGATGATATGAGTCAAAATGACTATATGCAAAAGCTGGGACAGGCAGCGCGTCAGGCTTCCCGGCGAATGGCATCGGCTACTACCGCCGAAAAAAATAAAGTGCTGGCGGAAACTGCTCTTGCTATCGCAGGTACGCGGGAGTCACTGGTAATTGAAAACAGAAAAGATCTTGATATCGCGGCAGCCAAAGGCGTGGATGGTGCATTTCTGGATAGATTGGAACTCACCAACGTACGCATTGATGCGATGATTGAAGGATTGAACCAGGTATGTGCATTACCCGACCCGGTGGGTGAGATATCTAATCTTGGATTTCAACCGAGTGGTATCCAGGTGGGCCGAATGCGAGTCCCTCTCGGTGTGATCGGCATAATTTACGAAAGTCGGCCAAATGTGACTATTGAGGCCGCGAGTTTGTGTCTGAAGGCCGGTAATGCCACTATTTTGAGAGGCGGTTCTGAAGCGATAAATTCCAACAGGGCGCTTGCAGATTGTATCACCGCGGGTCTTCAGAAGGCCGAACTGCCGGAAATGGCCGTGCAACTCGTCAATACCACCGATCGGGCTGCTGTCGGTCAACTGATCACCATGGATCAATATGTCGATGTCATAGTTCCTCGGGGTGGTAAAGGGCTTATTAAGAGAATAAGCGACCAGGCGAAGATTCCTGTTATCAAGCATCTGGATGGTATCTGCCATGTTTACATTGATGATCAGGCAGATAAGGAAAAAGCTTTGCGCATAGCGTTCAATGCGAAAACCAACCGCTATGGAGTATGTAATACCATGGAGACACTGTTGGTAGCAGCTGGGATTGCCCGTAGTGTCTTGCCTGAATTACAGAAAATGTACGTGCAGGAGAACGTGGAGTTACGAGGTTGTAAAAGAACCAGAGCTATACTGCCCGATGTTGGTGAAGCATCAGAGGATGATTGGCATACCGAGTATCTTGCGCCGATTCTCTCTATCAAAATAGTGGATAACCTGGATGCAGCGATTTCTCATATCAATGAGTATGGCTCCCAACATACCGATGCCATAGTCACAGAGAATATTAGCAGCGGGCGACGCTTCCTGAGGGAAGTGGATTCCAGTTCGGTAATGATCAATGCATCCACACGATTTGCGGACGGATTTGAGTATGGACTGGGCGCAGAAATAGGAATTTCAACGGGTAAGTTGCACGCCAGAGGCCCCGTTGGTCTCGAGGGTTTGACATCGCAAAAATTTATTGTTTTTGGAGACGGGCAAATTCGAGAATGAGAACACCTGGTTGTTGTCCGGATGCGGCCCACCGGATGCAGCCCACCGGATGCAAAGATCGCAGGAGTTAGATCCATCGTATGTGGTTGTTTTATATGCCTAACTATTTCAAAGAGTGATGAATAATGGTCAAATTTATCAGTTTCCGGTGGACCGCATCCGGACAGGAATTAGCCAGGTGAATGAATGCGGCGGGGAATAGCGGTTTTTGGCGGGACATTTGACCCGGTCCACATGGGTCATCTGCGTTCAGCAATAGAAGTGGCGGAATATCTGGAACTGGCATCAGTGCGTTTAATTCCTGCCAGTCAGCCAGCGCATCGAGAACCATCTGTGTGTACCCTGGAACAGCGTCTGGAGATGCTCAGATTAGCTGTTGCCAAAGAACCCTTGCTGGAGATTGATGAACGAGAGTGTAATCGCCCAGGACCATCCTACATGGTTGATACACTTGCTTCCTTGCGAGAGGAGTTCGGATCTGCAGTACCTGTTGTTCTTGCATTGGGAGTTGACTCATTCCTTACCCTATCTGAATGGTACAGGTGGGAGGAGATAATCAACCTGGCTCATATCCTGGTATTAGATCGACCTGGCTGGGATAACCTGTTGGAGGAGATGGTGCCAGACCTTGCCCGATTGTTGAATGAGTGTGAAGTGCATGCCAGAGCACCGCTACTGGAAACACCCTCTGGCAGCGTGCTACGGATTAGCCTCACGCAATTGAACATTTCAGCCAGTCAAATAAGGCAATTTGTTGCAAATGGTCGATCCGTGCGATATTTATTACCGGATCTGGTAGCGGATTTTATCCTGAAAAACGGGGTTTATAAGTCAGGAACAGACGCATAGAAGCGTCTTTTTGCTGATAAAAAATATGAGGAATTATGTTGTCTGAAGAACTGAAACAACTCGTAGTTGATGCACTTGAAGACTTGAAAGGTAAAGAGATTAAATGCCTCGACGTGACAGAGATGACTGATATTACTGATTACATGGTTATTGTAAGTGGTACGTCAAATCGACATGTTAAATCGCTGGTGGAAAGTGTAGTAGTCAAATGCAAAGATAACGGTGTGCAACCCTTCGGTGTTGAAGGGGAGGACACAGCAGAATGGGTCTTGATTGATCTGGTCGATGTGCTGGTACATGTCATGTTACCCGGAACCAGGGAATTTTATGACCTGGAGCGATTATGGGGCCAGTTTGACATCGAGAACTTTCATCCAGATAAGCAATTTTGACAATGCTACTCGGCAACATTGTCGGTAGATGATCCAACCACATGATTATCAGCATACTTGCTGTTGGAACCCGGCCGCCCGCATGGATTAGTGATGGTTACAACGAATATGCCAAAAGAATTCGGGGTAACTGTACACTTGAACTAATAGAAATATCCGTTGAGAAGCGGTCAAAAAGCAGCAACACAGATAAGATATTGGAGAAGGAAGGTGCTCGAATGTTAGCTGCGATTCCTGCAGGGGCGTATGTTGTTGCCCTTGAGTTAACAGGGCAAGCCTGGTCCACTGCCACGCTAGCGGCGCAGATAGAGACATGGCAGGCGAATCATTCACATGTTTGTCTAATGGTTGGCGGCCCGGACGGATTATCTGAGGCGTGCCTTGACCGAGCGAGTCAGAAATGGTCGCTTTCCAACATGACATTCCCACACATGTTAGTCAGAATATTGATAGCTGAGCAGTTGTATAGAGCCTGGAGTTATTCCAGAGGACATCCTTATCATCGTGAATAGAAAATACGGAATCAAATGGCCGAGCCTCTAACTCTTAAAGATCACTCTACCGAAAGGCAGATCTTTATCGATCGCGTAGTGATTGGCTTTGGCCTGCTGCTGGCATTAACGGCTATTTTGGTGGCGAGGATGTTCTATCTTCAGATCATCCAACATGGCGTTTATACCACCTTATCCGATAAGAATCGTATTCATATACAATCCCTGCCACCGAAGCGTGGTCTCATTTATGATCGGAATAAGCGACTCATTGCAGACAATGTTCCCGCGAAGATACTGACCATTGTCAAAGAGCGAGCAGTAAACATTGACGCAACTATTACGCGAATCCGAGCGATCATTCCTATCACCGATAATCAAATCAGGGCATTCAGAAAACGCATGGACGGGCAGCGTCGGCCATTTGAGTCGGTGCCGCTCAGGCTCAAGCTCACGGAAGAAGAGATCGCGAGAATCTCTGTCAATCTCTATGACCTACCTGGCGTTGAGGTGGAAGCGCGGTTGGTTCGCCACTATCCTATGGGGGCGTTCATGTCCCATGCCGTGGGTTCGGTACGTCGAATAAATGCAGAAGATCTGCAACGATTGGACCAGATTGCATATTCGGGCACGGACCACATCGGCAAGATCGGTGTAGAAAAATATTATGAAAAGTTGTTGCTTGGAAAAGTAGGGTATCGACGGGTGGAATCGAATGCCCGAGGGAAAGTCATGCAAGAGCTGGATAAAAAGCTCCCGGTTCCCGGTATCAACTTGACGCTGCATGTCGACTCAAGGTTACAGGCGGTTGCCATTGACGCCCTGGCAGGCCGTAGGGGTGCCGTCGTGGCTATTGAACCATCCACGGGGGGTATACTGGTACTGGTCAGCAATCCCTCCTACGACCCCAATTTATTTATCAGCGGGATTGATCGGAAAACTTACAGCGAATTGAGAGATTCGATCGATGTACCTTTGTTTAACAGGGCATTGCAGGGCCAGTATGAACCTGGATCGACTTTGAAACCGTTTCTTGCGCTGGCAGCCCTCGAAAACCAGGTGATCAATGCGGATTACACAATCCAGGACCCTGGCTGGTTTAAGTTGTCCAACAATGAACGCTTGTACAGAGACTGGAACTGGACCAAAAACAGTCCTGGAGGGCATGGCAGCGTCAATTTGCAAAAGGCGATTTATCGCTCATGCAATGTGTATTTTTACCAGTTAGCCGTAAGAATGGGTATTGATACAATTTCCGAGTATTTCAAGTTGTTCGGGTTTGGTCGTAACACCGGGCTTGATCTGCCTGAAGCAAGAAACGGGTTGCTGCCATCACGAGAATGGAAATTAAAAGCCAGAGGAGAAGCCTGGTTTCCTGGAGATACAGTGAACATCGGCATCGGACAGGGAAGTATTCTGGTAACGCCTCTTCAAATGGCGACCGCAGTGACGGTTCTTGCTAACCGTGGTCGATGGGTACGGCCCAGATTACTAATGAATACAGAGATTATGCCTGTGTCGGGAAGTGGGCGTATGCCAATAACAAATGTTCCCCAATGGGATTCAAGGAATTGGGAGACGGTCATTGAGGCCATGTCGATGGTCGTTCACCGCGGTAATCAGGGCTTCGGTGAAAATGGCACAGCCTGGGCATACATTGGCCGGGGCATAGAGTATCAAATGGCAGGGAAATCCGGGACGGCTCAGGTCGTTGGAATAAAGCAAGGAGAAGAATACGAGGCAGAGGAGCTGGATGAACGATTGCGAAAACATGCATGGTTCGTGGCATTCGCTCCGGTTGATGAACCGAGGATAGCATTGGCTGTTCTAATTGAGAATGGTGGTGGTGGGAGTAAGTTCGCAGCGCCTGTAGCCAGGCAGATAATCGACGAATATCTGCTCCGATAGTAAATACTGATAGACCTCGAATATTAATCATGACGTTGTTTAATGGGAACCAGGTACAGCCATGAGCCAGGATTTTGTACGAAGAATGCCTGATGCAGGATCAGGATTTGGCAAACGAACTAACTGGATTGAGACCATCCACCTGGATTTCGTGCTGCTGTTGTTACTGATTGTCGTATCACTGTATGGCATGCTGATCTTGTATAGTGCAGTGGGTCAACAAAATGGACCACTCATTTCTCAAGCAATCAAATTCGGAATCGCAATACTGGCCATGGTGTTCATGGCCCAGATAAGCCCGATATTCTATCTGAGAATTGCACCATGGCTGTATTGTCTTACGGTGATGTTATTGGTGCTGGTATTATTGTATGGGCCGGTCATTAATGGCTCCCGGCGGTGGTTAAGAATAAGTGGCGTTGGCGGCTTTCAACCTGCGGAGCTTATGAAGCTGGTGGTACCGCTGGTGCTTGCCTGGTATTTTCATGACCGACACCTGCCGCCGGTGTCAAAACACATATTCTGGACGTTGGTGATAATCATGGTGCCGGTACTACTGATTGCGTTCCAGCCGGATCTGGGTACTTCGCTGCTGATCTGTGTGTCCGGATTACTGGTCTTGTTGTTGGCGGGAATCAGTTGGAGAACAGTGTTTACTGCCATCGGTGCAGGTGTGTTGGCAGCCCCGGGTCTATGGTTTGTCATGCGGGATTATCAGAAGGCACGCATTCTGACTCTGATTGATCCGGAACGTGATCCACTGGGTAGCGGTTGGAACATAATTCAATCCAAAACTGCAATCGGTTCGGGCGGGATTTTTGGCAAAGGATTGTTTCAAGGGACCCAATCGAATCTTGACTTTCTGCCGGAAAGCCAGACAGATTTCATTATTGCTGTGCTGGCCGAAGAGGCTGGTTTATTCGGCGTCATGTTTCTTCTCATAATGTACATTCTGATTATTGGTAGGGGACTGTTGATTGCCATTCAGGCACAGGACACTTTTGGCAGATTGTTAGCTGGAACAATTACCTTTACCTTCTTCGTTTATGTGTTTGTAAATATTGGCATGGTGAGTGGATTATTGCCTGTTGTGGGTGTGCCTCTGCCTCTGGTCAGCTATGGAGGGACATCTATCGTCACTTTATTTGCAGGCTTTGGCATGTTGATGTCGATACATACCCACAGGAGAATTACGCTTTAGGAGGGTGTCCGAGATGTCGGTGATACGGCAACCCGGCCACGAGAACAGATTGTATTACTGTTAATTGGCCTAACAAGACAACAGGGGTCTCATAATAGTATTGAATGGAGAGAATAAAAATCATTGATGATCGCCAATAACATGATCAAACATCCAGGTGTTGCTATAGTTATACTTCTGGGATCGTTGCTTTGTGAAACAATCTTCGCGCAGAGCTACCTGAAAAGGCAAGAAGTCCAGGAATTTATCCAGGAAATGGTGGCGAAACGTGATTTCAACGAAGCCCATCTGAAAGCGATTATCGATGGAGCCGTGTATAAACAGTCAATCATCGATGCTATTTCAAAACCGGCTGAAAAGGTGTTGAGCTGGAAAGAATACAGGAAAATATTTTTGACTGAGCAGCGCATCAGACATGGCCGCACTTTTATTCAATTACACCAGGATACTTTTCAAAGAGCAGAGAAATTATATGGTGTTCCCGCGCCCATCGTGGCAGCAATAATTGGTGTGGAGACCTTCTATGGAATGCGCATGGGCAACTACAGAGTGCTTGACTCGCTCGTTACCCTTGCTTTTGATTATCCACCCAGAGCAAGTTTCTTCAGGCAACAATTAGAAGAATTTTTACTGCTGGCGAGAGAGGAACAACAGAACGAGTTTGGATTGTTGGGATCTTATGCAGGTGCGATGGGATTCGGACAGTTTATTCCGAGCAGTTATCGAGTTTACGCAGTAGATTTCGATGCAGATGGAGTTCGGGATATTTGGACTAATCCTGTAGATGCTATCGGCAGTGTGGCGAATTATCTAAGCGAACATGGCTGGCGGCCAGGTCAGGCGGTTACGATGATGGTCTCGCCAAAAAGTCAGAAGAGCAAAAACCTGTTTGGCAGCAAGCTCGAACCCTATATTAATATGAGCCAGTTAATAGAAAATGGAAATTTGTTGGACATCCAGATCGATGCTGAAAATGAGGTTAGCCCGTTACTGTTTAATGGCCAGCAAGGTGCAGAGTACTGGCTGGGATGGTACAACTTCTATGTAATTACGCGTTATAATCACAGCAAATTATATGCAATGGCAGTCTATCAACTGAGTCGTGAGTTGATGTAGAGGCTGCCGTCAAAAGTGATTAGTAATCTCGAATGAAATACAGAAAATCTCAACGAATTTCAATTATTGTTTCACTAGGTTGTGTTTTGCTGCTGGGTGGCTGTGCTGGCAATCAGGTGATGCTGACCGCGAGTGCTGCGACTGCTGGGGGAAAGTCCACGGAGACAGGGTATGGCGAAAACGGGCGCGGAAACAAGAGTCCTTATACAGTTTTCGGTAAAAGTTACACAGTAATGCCCGAGAGCCTTGGTTACCTGGAGATTGGCATTGCATCATGGTATGGCAGAGAGTTTCATGGCAGGCTTACATCCAACGGTGAAACATTTAACATGCTCGCCTTGACTGCGGCACACAAATCACTGCCTTTGCCATCGTATGTCAAAGTCACTAATCTCGATAATAGACGGCATACCATTGTTAAAGTGAATGATCGTGGTCCCTTTCACGATGACCGCCTCATTGATCTTTCGTACCAGGCAGCTATGGAGCTGGGATTTGCAGATAAGGGTACCGCTCCGGTAGTAGTCGAGGCAGTTGATGCCATGAACTATCCGGGTAGCGGGAGAAATCAGTTGCAGGCATTGAGTCATAAAAACAGTTATTATCTGCAAATTGGTGTGTTTTCCAGGCGCGGTAGTGCAGAGGCCCTGTTGGCGCGAGTTGAGCGGCTCGTTAGCTCTAGCGACCTTGCGATGGTGAAAGTGCAGATCTTGGAAAGCGAGCAAAAAACAAGCATATTGCACAAGGTTTGGGTTGGTCCATTAGGTAGTGAAATGCAAAGAGACGAATTGGCGGCACTAGTTGAAGCGGCACAGCTTGGACGCCCGTTAAAAGTAGAGATTGATTAAACGATCGCAACACATGTTTGGGAGATTCCCAGGATAAATTATCGGTAATTCGAATGATGCGCACGCACAGTAGTTGGTATTTTCATTTAACCGCAGCAATCCTTCTGTATGCCTCAGTAACGTGGGCTGCGCCCGTGATTATTCCTTCCCCACCGGAATTGGCTGCCAGCGCCTATATCCTGGTCGATGCTGCAAGTGGCAAGGTTCTGGTTAGTCATAATGTAGATCAACGCCTGCCGCCTGCCAGCCTGACCAAAATAATGACGAGTTATATTGCCGCCGGTGAGATAAAAAGAAATGTCGTCAGTCTCGACGATCCGGTTGAGATCAGCGTAAAAGCCTGGCGCATGGGTGGATCAAAAATGTACATTCGGGAGGGTACCAAAGTTTCATTTCAGGATTTGTTGAGGGGTGTCATTGTTCAATCAGGAAATGATGCAAGTGTGTCGGTGGCAGAACATATCGCAGGAAGTGAAGATGCATTTGCCGATGTAATGAATCAACAGGCGACATTAATCAACATGAAGGATACGCACTTCGTTAATGCAACGGGTTGGCCGGACGAGGAGCATTACACCACTACCAGTGATATGGCGACGCTTGCTGTTGCCCTCATCAGGGATTACCCGGACCATTACAAGATGTACGCAGAGAAGTATTTCACCTATGGAAACATTCGGCAGCCAAACAGAAATAGTCTTTTGTGGCGCGACAATTCAGTCGATGGTGTCAAAACGGGCCATACAGAAGCAGCCGGTTACTGCCTGGTAGCTTCGGCAAAAAGGGATGGCATGCGGTTAGTTTCAGTAATAATGGGGGCCAGGAGTGAAGCATCTCGTGCTGCGGCGAGCCAGAAGCTTCTTACCTACGGATTTCGATATTTCGAAACCATGCAACTGTACAAGGCGCAGGAAGTACTCAGCACGGTCAGAGTATGGGGTGGCCAGGAAGATACGGTAAGGTTGGGGTTATTAGAGGCTGTTGTGTTAACAGTCCCTAGAGGTACCCGTGAAGACCTCACTGCCAGTATGGATATTAACTCTGTTATTGAAGCACCGCTGAAAATTGGCCAAACACTGGGTAAATTAACCATCACCCAAGCCGATACAGAGACCTTCGAAGTGCCCATTGTAGCGCTGAGATCAGTGGCCGAATCGGGGTTTTTCGGCGGTTTATGGGATGCTATTCATCTGTTCTTCCTGCAGTTGTTCGGTATGGATACATTGCACTGATCGAGGGGACTTGTTCTGGTTACAGTCGCTATTCTCGTGGTGCCGTATCGCCGACATCTCGGACAGCCTCCTGACATGTATTTCAGAGACTGAAAGTAGGAAAATGAAAATCGGCACATAATTATCTGCAACAGCTGGGTATATTCCAACAGCATGTGAAATACCAAAGGTAAACCGTGAAAGCACCCGTAATTGAATTTCCCTGTGACTACCCGATCAAAATTCTGGGCAAGGCGCATAGACTTTTCAGAGAGACTGTGCTGGCTGTGGTAGCCAGATATGATCCTGAATTCTGTCAAGATAGAGTGCAAGAAAAGAGCAGCGCAGGTGGAACTTATGCCTCTCTCACGGTCTGGATTACTGCTACCGGAGAGACTCAGCTTGGAGAGCTATTTGAAGATCTCAAAGCTACCGGTCTGGTAACCATGGTGCTGTGATGGCGGCCCTGGCACAGCAAAAGCTGTTAATTCGAAGACTCGGTGTAGTGGATTACCTGCCTACCTGGGAAAAGATGCGGCAGTTCGTGGACAGCCGGGCGGAAGCCACGGCCGATGAATATTGGATTCTGCAACATCCACCCGTATTTACACTGGGACAGGCAGCCGATAAAAAGCACCTGCTAGACCCGGGAGGCATACAGGTAATCCAGACTGATCGCGGCGGTCAGGTCACGTATCACGGACCAGGTCAACTGGTGATATATGTGATGATAGATGTCAAACGCAGCCGACTCGGACCACGCGCACTGGTTTCAGCGTTAGAATCGTCCGTGGTCCAATTACTGTGGGGATATGGGATAAGCGCACAAACCAGGCGACAAGCACCCGGTGTCTATGTCAGCGAAAAAAAAATCGCATCGCTGGGGCTGAGGTTCCGCAGAGGATACAGCTTCCATGGTTTAAGCCTGAATGTCGACATGGACCTTGAACCTTTTACACGCATTAATCCCTGTGGGTATGAAGGCTTGGAAGTGACCCAATTAACAGAATTCGGTGTGACTGATAGCCCGGATCAGGTTGGTGATAAGCTATGTGCCATACTGAGCAAAGAGTTTGGAACTATTGACAACAGCACGGAATGACGAAAAAACCGGTAAAATACCAGACGCTTCGAAGCAGCAGTTGGCGCGTCAAAATAAAAGTGACAAGAGTGTTATGGCGAGAGACAAAAAGATCCAGAGAATTGAGCAAGGCGTAAAGCTTCGCGGTGCAGAAAAGATGGCCCGAATCCCGGTCAAGGTGATTCCCACGGAGGTCATGCCCAGGAAGCCGGACTGGATTCGCGTGCGACTAACCTCTTCACCCCGGATTGCAAGAATCAAGAAGATACTGAGAACCAGAAACTTAGCATCCGTCTGCGAGGAAGCCAGTTGCCCCAATCTGGGAGAATGCTTCAGCCATGGTACGGCAACATTCATGATCATGGGAGATATCTGCACCCGCCGGTGTCCATTTTGCGATGTTGCTCATGGGCGTCCCAATCCATTGAATCAGGATGAACCGGTGCAATTGGCTGAAGCGATTGCCGAAATGGGCCTAAAGTATGTGGTAGTAACTTCCGTCGACCGTGACGACCTGAAGGACGGTGGCGCGGGGCATTTTGCGGCATGCATCAATCAAGTAAGACGCCTGACACCGGAGACAAAAATTGAAATACTGGTGCCCGATTTCAGGGGTCGCATGGATGTGGCTCTGGACATCCTGACAAGGGTAAAGCCGGATATATTCAACCACAATCTGGAAACAGTGCCCAGGCTCTACAAGCAGAGCCGACCCGGTGCAAATTTTCAGTGGTCGCTGAACCTGCTCGCCGAATATAAAAAGCGGGTGCCGGAGGTGCCTACCAAATCCGGGTTGATGCTTGGGCTGGGTGAAAAGATCGAAGAGGTTGAACAGGTAATGTCCGATCTCAGAGACCATCAGGTCGATATGTTAACCCTGGGCCAGTACCTGCAGCCGAGTAAACATCATCTAGCCGTCGATCGGTTTGTCGAACCGTCAGAGTTTAAAGCGCTCGGTGAACTTGCCAACAAGATGGGATTCAGCCGAGTCGCCAGTGGTCCTCTGGTACGATCTTCCTATCATGCCGATCAACAGGTTAAAGGGAATATGTTTTAGGAGACTGTTCTTGGACAGGCTCTTAACGCCCGCCGCCGCATACCGGGCACTCTTCATTTTTGGGTAATCGCAACTTGCGCCACTCCATATTCTTGGCGTCCAGCACCAACAAATAACCGCTCAGAATTTCACCGAATCCAACCAGGAGTTTAATGGTCTCCATCGCCTGAACAGTTCCGATCATCCCAACAACCGGCGCAAGGACGCCATTTTCAGCGCAGCTGAATTGGGCATCATCGGCCTCATTGTAAAGACACCTGTAACAGGGACTTTCGCTATCTTCGGGGTTGATTACGATAACCTGGCCTTCGAGTTGAACGGCCGCGCCCGATACCAGAGGTGTGCGAGTTTTTACGCAAGCTGCATTGATCGCGAATCGAGTGGTGAAATTATCGGTGGCATCCACCACAACGTCGGCCGATTCAGCCTGAGCTAATAATGCGTCACCTTCAAGCCTTTCATTAATCAAAGATACACTAGTGCCCGGATTAAGATTCATGATGGTTTGGTAAGCTGACTCCACTTTCTGTCTGCCAATGTCAGCAGTACCATGTGCGATCTGCCTTTGTAAGTTCGTTAGATCGACAGCATCAAAGTCCGCAAGGATCAGATGCCCAACACCCGCTGCTGCAAGATACATGACAATCGGACACCCCAATCCGCCCATACCAACCACAAGCACGCTGGACTGAAGCAGTTTCTCCTGTCCGGAAATATCTATCTCCGGCAGCATTATCTGGCGACTATATCGGAGTAGTTCGTGGTCTTCCATTTTGGACCGCCTTCGTGAAATTTGCGGGTTAGTTCTTTCTTGTTGCGTCGAATCTTGCCATAACTGCTCGATCCGTATTGGCAATATCCTGGTAGGCTTCAATGGAGTGATATCCATTGCTGGCAAGCATAGCACACACTTTATTTGATTGGTCGTATCCATGCTCAAGGATTATCCGACCTCCGGGATTCAGATGTCGTTTTGAGTTCACTATGATTTCTCGTAATGCAGTCAGGCCATCGATATCAGAGATCAGTGCCACCAGGGGTTCGTATTTTAATTCAGGTTGAGCAAGATGGGGATCATTAGCTTTGATGTAGGGTGGGTTGCTAACGATCAGATCGAAGCGCATATCTGCAAGCGGGCGGCACCAGTGACCCTGGATGAAATTGACGTTTGCATTGTTGCTTAGGGCATTTCTGCGAGCCGTAGTTATAGCCCCGGTAGTTATGTCTGTAGCAAATACGATCCAGTCCGGTCTTTCCCTGGCAAGTGAGATTGCGATAGCTCCAGAACCCGTTCCCAGATCAACCATGGATTTTATCTGGTCTTGTTCCAAAGATAAGGCCAACTCAACCAGCAATTCAGTTTCCGGACGAGGAATGAGGACAGTTGGATTTACGCTGAGCTCGATATTCCAGAAGCCCTTTGTTCCGGTCAGATGCACCACCGGTTCGCCGTTTTGCCGTCTTCTCAGCAGTTCAAAAAAGGTGGTTAGCTGGGATTCGGGAAGCTTGTCTTCCGAGTGGGAATACAGGTAACTTCGAGATTTCCCCAATACATGACAAAGAATTACCTGGATATCCAGCGCCGGCGAGTCGGATATTGCCTCCAGGCGACTGGCTAATTCAAGAATATCCCCGATGCTTGCCGACATGTTATGCAGAATTGACGCAACTATTATTGATCAGAAAGCCTCCCCAGCAGATCGGCCTGATGCTCTTGTATTAGTTGTCGTATTATCAGGTCAAGATCACCCTGTATGAATTCATCGAGTCGATTCAACTTCAAATTGATACGGTGATCCGTAACCCGCCCTTGCGGGTAATTATAAGTACGGATGCGTTGTGATCTGTCTCCACTGCCAATCAGATCACGGCGAGTTTCGGCTTGCTCCTGACGCTGTCGTTGCCGGGCTGCATCGAGTAATTTTGCCTGCAGTAAAGACATGGCGCGCGCTTTATTCTTGTGCTGCGATCTGTCATCCTGGCACTCGACCACTACACCGGTGGGAATATGCGTAAGCCTGACCGCTGAGTCTGTCTTGTTGACGTGCTGGCCACCTGCACCCGATGCTCTATAAGTATCGATTCTCAGATCACTCTTGTTGATTTTGATCTCTTCCACATTATCCATTTCCGGAAGAATTGCGACGGTACAGGCTGACGTGTGAATACGCCCCCCCGATTCCGTTTCAGGTATTCTTTGAACCCGGTGCGCACCGGATTCAAATTTTAATTGTGCGTAGACGTTCTTGCCTTCAATACGGGAAATTACTTCCTTGAACCCCCCGTGTTCACCTTCACGCATGCTCAAGACTTCAACTTTCCATTTTTTCCCTTCCGCATAACGGCTATACATTCGAAACAGATCTCCGGCAAACAAGGCGGCCTCATCACCGCCTGTTCCGGCTCGTATTTCCAGGAACACATTGTTTGAATCATTGGGATCGGCAGGCAGCAGTAACGTCTGCAATTCAAGGTATAGGGTATCGATTTGGCCGGACAATACTTCTACCTCCTCCGCCGCCATCTCCCGAATTTCCGCATCGGAATCTTTCGATAATAGCCGGGCTTCTTCCAGATCCTCTTTCTTGCTTTCATAATTACGAAAACAGGTAACCAGAGGTCCCAGTTCTGAGAATTCCTTCGCATAGTTGCGAAACAGATTTTGATCCGCGATTGTCTCAGGGTCGCTTAAGAGAGCACCCAGTTCATCGTAACGGTCTAACAGGTTATCGATTTTTTGAACGAGTGAATCTTTCATGAAGGCGTGTCTTCATCATCCAGCTCAAACAGAGTCCGTGCGTATTCCAGAAGAGCATCCTTGCCCTCTGTGCCGGCTTTTCGTAGTTGAATGGTTGGACTGTGAATGATTTTATTGGTCAGTCGATTAGCTAGCTGCCGCAGAACTTTTTCTATATCGACCCCCCTGGTGACTAGCTGAATCGCTTTTTCCAGTTCCTGCTGTTTTATCTTTTCATACTTACTTCGCAACTCCACCAACGTATCGACACAGGAGAGTGATTTATCATACGCTGTATATTCTTTTACTCCTTGCTCAATGAGGGATTCAGCTTCGGCGGCAGCGTCTTCTCGGCTTTTCAGGTTGGTTGCAATGATTTCCTGTAAATCATCAACACTATAGAGATACACGTCCGCCAGTTCACCCACCTCTGGCTCTATGTCTCTGGGTACGGCCAGATCTACCATAAAGATAGGTCGATGACGCCGCTGTTTAAGTGCGCTCTCCACAGCCCCCTTGCCCAGTATTGGCAATGGGCTGGCCGTTGATGCTATCAGGATGTCCGTTTTTGCCAGGTGCATACCGATATCCGATAATGCCACTGCCGTGCCATTAAATTCTTCTGCTAAAGTTCTGGCGCGTTCGAATGTTCGATTAGCAATTATCAGATCAGTCAAGCCGGCATTGGTTAAATGGCGGGTTACCAGCTCTATTGTCTCACCTGCTCCAAGCAACATTGCAGAACAATCCCCCAAATTGGAGAAAATCTGCTCGGCCAGTGTCACCGCGGCATAAGCTATAGAAACGGGATTCTCCCCGATTGCAGTTTGAGTGCGAACTTTCTTGGCTATACTATAGGTCTTTTGTGACAACCTGTTGAGTTGAGGTCCCATGGTTTCTGCGCTTTTTGCGGTAGAGAAGGCTGTTTTCATCTGACCCAGAATTTGCGGCTCTCCCAGCACCATGGAATCCAGACCCGAGGCGACACGCATTAAATGCAAGACAGCGTCTTCATTCCAGTGTTTATACATGGAGGGCGCAAGCACGTGTTCCGGGAGATCATGATAATTACACAGCCACTCGACGATGGGACGCTCATCCCTCTGCCGTGTTGCACAGTAGAGTTCAGTCCGATTACAGGTGGACAGAATAGCGATTTCGCGCAGATCGGCGACTTGCTGAATGCTCTGTAACGCGTCAAAGAGTTGATCCGGGGCAAACGCGATCATCTCCCGTAGAGAGACAGGCGCTGTCTGATGATTGATCCCAATAGCAAGAAGGTCCATATAATACAATTTTCAGTCTAATTTCATGTAAGAACACCTGTTAATTGAACCAGGCACACGGGACAGGCGCACATAATAACAGGCAGAATAATACCATGGGTCAGCCTCCTGGCTGTCCGGAAGTACACTCAGTCCCCTTGATCTGAACGACAATTGCTGTCACTTGTCCAAAAAAGTGTATTTTATGCTTCTTGCTCGGAGAGTTGTAGGGAATCTGTGAAACCTGTGTCAATATATTGCATGATAAATCAGCCTTTGGATAATCTGGTTTGGGAATTTTAATGAATGTAACCGCTTCAAAGTTGACGGTCTTGGCCGTCGTTCTTCTGGGAATTACCGGGTGCCGCTCCACGGGTGAAGCACCGGTTCTTGCGCAAGTGGAAGATCCGGTGGTGCAGGCATCCCAAAGTACCGTACCGGAAGAGCCCGTCCCAATAGAATACCCGCTTAGAAAGTTTGACAAAGAAACCCTTTATGAGCTGTTGGTGGCTGAAATTGCCGGATATCGCAAGAATTACGATGTCGCCCTGGAAAATTATGCAAGGCAGGCTGCAAGAACCCGTGATGCAGGGGTGGCAGCCCGGGCAACCAGACTCGCAATCTATCTGAAAAGAGATGATGTGGCGTTGGGGGTCTCCCGGTTATGGGCAGAGATTGAGCCTGACAATATAGAAGCACATCGTCACGCAGCGGATCAATTGACACGCGCAGGTAATTTGTCGGCCGCGGTGAGTCACATGGAGGCAGTGAAACGGTTAGGCGGCCTGGCGAATTTCAATGCTGTTGTATTTAGAGCCGCCAATCTGGATCAGGAAACCCGAGATGGTCTATTGGCCACGATCAATGAGATGTTGGTGCAGTACCCGGATGACACTCAGTTGCTGTTTTCTAAAGCAGTATTGCTGGAGCAAAGTGGTCGATTCGAAGCAACCCTTGATATTACTGAACAACTCCTGCGCGAAAAGAGTGATATCAATGTTGTCATACTCAGAGTCAATGCCCTGAGGAAATTGCAGCGGGCAGAGGAGGCTATTGAGCTGTTGCAGAAAGAAGTGGATGAGCGCCCTGAGCATAGACGGCTGAAGGTATTCTTTGCCAGAGTGCTGTTTGATGAAGGATTGCTGGATCAAGCAAAGCAGCAGTATGAAGAGATATTGATAAAAGTTCCCCGAGACGGGGATATCCTGTTTGCACTTGGGCTCATTTCAATGGAACAGGAAAAAGACACTCTTGCCAGAATCTACTTCAATCGCCTGGTGGAATTCAGGCAACGTGCAAATGAAGCGCACTACTATCTGGGCTCATTGATCGAGAAAAAGGGCGATCTGGAGGGTGCGCTGATTCACTATCGACAGGCAGGTCGGGGCTATGAGTTCCTGCCGGCGCAAAACAGGATAGCCGATATCATGGCCCAACAGGGCAGGCTTGAAGAAGCCCTTGTGCATCTGCAAAACCTTAGAGCACGGCATCCCAAGAGAAAAGTTCAGATCGTTTTGTTGGAAGCTCAAATGCTCTCGGATCACAAAGACCCGCAAGCAGCGCTGGAATTCATGGATGCGATTATCGAGACGGATCGTGACAATATAGATTACCTCTATTTCCGGGCCATGACCGGGGAGAGAAACAACGACCTGGCAATATTGGAGCGAGATCTACGGCATATTTTGAGCCTGGACGCGGATAATGCCGATGCAATGAACGCGCTCGGTTACACCTTGACCGACAAGACGGATCGTCACGAAGAGGCACTGGAATTGATTACACGTGCACTTGAAATCAAACCGAATGAAGCAGCATTCATCGATAGCATGGGGTGGGTGCACTATCGACTGGCGAACTATGATCAGGCAATTGCGTTTCTGCGTCGTGCATTGGATATGTTTCCAAATGATGAAGTTGCTGCGCATCTTGGTGAGGTGCTTTGGATGGTGGGCGACCGCACAGCCGCCAGTAAAGTCTGGCAGCACGGCCTTGAACTTGCGCCGGAAAGTATGATCCTTAGGGAAGTAATGGATCGCTTAAAATAGACAGTGTAATGATCAGGCGATCAATCCAGTTACCGAGTATCAGACCGCCCCATGTTGCGCTGTTATTCTGGATTATTCTCTTTCAAGCCGGTTGCACCTCCACTCCTTTGAATTCCACCCCAGGGTTGGCTCTGAGTACTTCGATGGACTGGGCACTGCACGGGAAAATGGCGCTTCGCAGTGATCGGGGTAATGCAAATATGCAGATTCATTGGCAACAGCACAGTGATGCCTATGATATTCACCTGCTTGGACCTCTTGGCCAGGTGGCAGCGCATGTTTATGGGCGTGGCGATGCGCTGCAGATTGATATAGCGGGCCAGTCGAGAGAGGAGAATGCCGGTGAGATCGACGTGATTGAGGACGCTCTGGGCTGGGATATTCCTATCAAAGAGATGTCGTTTTGGGTTAGAGGACTTCCTGTACCTGGACTTGTCCATGAGATCGCATATGATAATCAGGGCTTGTCAGAATGGCTGGTACAATCCGGTTGGCGAGTCGAATATCAAAAATACAAGCGACGAAAACCTGTCAGGACAACCTTCTCCAGGGATTCAGTAAAGATACTGCTGGTGGTTAAAGAGTGGCGCTTGAATGATACTCGATGATTTCGTGCTACCTGCACCTGGCAAGCTGAATCTCTTTCTGCACATCATCGGTCGACGCCCGGATGGCTTTCATGAGCTGCAGACGCTATTTCAGATGGTTGAATTTGCAGATGAGATACGGTTTGAATCAACGCCAGACTCGCGTGTAACGGTAAAGGGTGACTTTGCTGATACTCCACCGGAAAACAATCTGATCTATAAAGCGGCTATGTCACTCCGGAAGGCAGCAGATATTGGCTGTGGAGCGATCATTCAGGTCAACAAGAAGCTGCCCATAGGCGGGGGTATGGGCGGCGGTAGTTCCAATGCAGCCACTACGCTGATCGGCCTTAATCTGTTGTGGGACACCAATCTCCAGGACGACGATATGATGCACATAGGCTTGCAACTGGGCGCCGATGTGCCGCTTTTCATAGCCGGTAAAACCGCATGGGGTGAGGGGGCCGGTGAGCGGTTAACGCCCCTTCAAATGCCGGAAAAGTGGTTTTTAGTGGTTGTGCCGGACTGCCATGTCTCAACCACGGCAATTTTTCAAAATCAACAATTGACACGCGATACATCTCCTATCAAAATAGCGCGCTTTCTGGAGCACGACGACCTGTATTCGGGCCAGGCATCAGATCTGATCTTGCGGAATGACTGTGAACCCGTTGTGCGTGAACTGTATCCTGAGATTGATGCCGCGCTGAACTGGTTAAGCCAGTGGGGCCCTGCTAGAATGACGGGTACAGGAGCGTCTGTATTCTCGGTCTTTCATGATGAAGACGATGCGAATCGGGTGCTGGCCCAATTGCCGCGTGATTGGGTCGGAATCGTAACCAGAGGGGTGAATATTTCACCACTGCGTCAGGCAGAGGCTGAAGTCAAAGCCAGTATAAAATAGAAAAATGCATGGATTTAATACTACTGGGGTGTCGCCAAGTGGTAAGGCACAAGGTTTTGATCCTTGCATGCGCAGGTTCGAATCCTGCCACCCCAGCCATTTTTCTGATATTGGTTCCGGAAACAGGCAAAGCCTGAATGCGGTTTTTCCCAGGGATATGTGTATTGATAGAGTATCGTGGCTGAACTAATAATCTTTACTGGAAATGCCCACCCCGCCCTGGCTCGTAGAGTGGTGGATTATCTCAGGATTGAGTTGGGCAGCGCCTCTGTGGGCAAGTTCAGTGATGGTGAAGTCAGAGTGGAAATCAATGAAAATGTCCGGGGCAAGGACGTTTTCATCATTCAACCCACCTGTGCACCTACCAATGACAATTTAATGGAATTAATTGTCATGGCGGATTGCCTGGATCGAGCATCTGCGCATCGAGTTACGGCAGTGATGCCGTATTTTGGCTATGCTCGCCAGGACAAAAGGGTAAGGTCCGCCCGTGTACCGATTACAGCAAAAGTAGTTGCGAATATGCTGGAAAGCGCAGGCATTGATCGGGTGTTAACAGTTGATTTGCACGCTGATCAGATTCAGGGATTTTTTAATATCCCGGTGGACAACATATATGGCACGCCGCTGTTGGTGGAAGACATGCGACGCCAGGAGTTCAAGAATTTAATGATCGTATCGCCGGATGTTGGTGGTGTGGTAAGAGCTAGAGCACTAGCCAAACAGTTGGATGATGCTGACCTGGCGATTATTGACAAGAGACGCGCTCGGGCCAATGAATCCCAGGTAATGCATATTATTGGCGATGTAGCCGGTCGCACCTGTTTGTTGGTGGATGACATGATCGACACAGCAGGGACACTTTGCAGGGCAGCCGATGCCTTGAAGGCAAACGGGGCGATTCGGGTTGTTGGTTATTGTACTCACCCGGTCCTGTCCGGAAATGCGCTTGAAAACATTAACCAATCTGAACTGGATGAGTTGGTGGTAACAGATACCATACCGCTGAGCGAAGCAGCGAGAAAGCTGCCCAAGATCAGGCAATTAGGTATAGCAGAAGAGCTTGCCGAGTCAATCAGGCGAGTCAGTAATGAAGAGTCAATCAGTGCGATGTTCAGGGACAGAAGCCAACCCGAGCTGTTTTGATTAATTCAAAAATCAAACTATTTCTTGAGATGATCAGGAATTGAAGAGTGAGCTGAAAACTACCGGTCGCAGGTGTTTTCGGTTTTATTAAACTTAGGAGAAACAAAATGTCAGACGAATTCGAGCTAAAAGCCGAACTGCGAACTGACGTGGGGAAAGGTGCGAGCCGCCGCCTGCGTAAGTTGTCTGATCTGGTGCCAGCAGTAATTTATGGTGCCGGTAAAGATGCAGTGGCAGTATCATTTTCGCATAAAGACCTGCATAGAGCGCTGGAGAATGAGGCGTTTTATTCACATATTGTCACCATAAAAACGGGCAGAAAGAAAGATCAGGTGGTTCTAAAAGACCTGCAGCGACACCCGGCGAAAAACAGAATACTGCATGCGGATTTTCTCAGAGTCCGCATGGACCAAAAGCTTACTATCAATGTACCGATTCACTTTATTAATGCGGATAAGTGTGTCGGGGTCAAACAAGGCGGCGGCGAGATCTCTCACGTGATATCAGAGATAGAGGTAAGCTGTTTACCCGGCGATCTGCCTGAGTTCATAGAGGTAGATATGGCGAATATCGAGTTGGGTGAATCGATACACCTCAGTGATGTGACTCCACCCGAGGGTGTAGAGATCATCGCCCTGCAGCATGGCGACAGACAGGACCAGACCGTAGCCGCTGTACATGCTATGAGAGTTGAAGAAGTAGAAGAAGTTGAGGAGGTTCTGGAAGCTGAGCTGGAAGAGGGTGAAATTGGCGAAGAAGCTGCAGGTAGAGAGGATCAAGAGCCGGAAGAACCGACTGGCGAAGCAGGGCAGTAGTTTATTGGTGGCCGTTAGAGTCGAATACTGAACATAACGCCTATTTGTAATCCCGATGCTATCCTGTCGTCACTAATGACGCGGCAATAAACCTTGTCTCACTGAGCAAACCTGATGTCTTGCATTAGTCTAATAGTTGGTCTGGGCAATCCGGGTGCAGAGTATCAGAGCACCCGGCACAATGCTGGAGCCTGGCTAGTGGAACGACTGGCAGCCTGCCGAAATCTGACCTTTCAGACGGAGAAGAAATTCTTCGGGCTGGGTGCCAGAATTGATATCGATGGCATCGATGTTCGGCTGTTGCTTCCAACGACCTATATGAACCGAAGCGGTCAATCTGTAGCTGCTATGGCTTCCTATTTCCAGATTCCCGCAGATGAGATCCTGATCGTACACGATGAACTGGATCTGGACGCAGGAATAGCCCGTTTTAAACAAGGTGGTGGACCCGGCGGTCACAACGGAGTGAAGGATATAATTGCTTATCTGGGTGGAGATAACAGCTTTAATCGGCTGCGAATCGGTATCGGGCATCCCGGCGACAAGGATAGGGTATTGGGTCACGTTCTGAAAAAAGCCAATGGCGAAGATCAGAAACTGATTGATGGTGCAATTGATGCAGCTCTTGATGCCTTGCCTCTGGCCGTCCGTGGCGATTTTCAAAAGGCCATGAGCCAGCTACACACCATCGAACCGGAAGCGTAAGTTAGTAGGGGAAGCATAAGCAGATGGGATTCAAGTGTGGCATTGTAGGATTGCCCAATGTCGGCAAGTCAACGCTGTTCAACGCATTGACCAAGGCTGGTGTGGGTGCAGAGAATTTCCCGTTTTGTACCATCGAGCCCAATGCTGGCGTGGTTCCCATGCCGGATTCAAGACTGGATGCACTGGCAGAAATCGTCAAACCGCGGCGGGTTGTACCTACTACTATGGAATTCGTTGACATTGCCGGGTTGGTTGCAGGCGCATCAAAAGGGGAAGGATTGGGCAATCGGTTCCTCGCCAATATCCGTGAAACTGACGCTATTGCCCATGTGGTGAGATGTTTTGAAGATGACAAGGTTACCCATGTTTCCAGGCACATAAATCCCGTCAGCGATATTGAAGTAATCAATACTGAACTCGCGCTGGCTGACATCGAAAGCGTCGAAAAAGCGATTGAGAAAGTTAATCGTGTCGCAAAAAGCGGTGACAAGGAAGCCATTGCCAGCAAGACTTTTCTCGAGAGTATCGTCACCCATCTGGATACCGGTAAACCGGTCAGAAGCATGGGTCTCACCGATGCACAGCAACTGGAAATACGGGATCTGTTTCTGTTGACGTTGAAACCCGTACTCTATATCGCCAACGTGGATGAAGATGGACTGGAAGATAATCCCCTTGTAGATGCAGTCAGGGCGATTGCCGAGGCGGAGAAGTCTGAGGTGGTAGTCATCTGCAACAAACTTGAAGCCGAGATCGCAGAACTTGAGGATGCAGAGAAACTGGAATTCCTCCAGGATATGGGTATGCAAGAAGCAGGTCTTGACAGGGTGATTCGAGCCGGGTACAAGCTGCTGGGACTGCAGACATACTTTACGGCGAGTCCCAAAGAAGTGAGAGCCTGGACCCTTCTGATTAATGCCACCGCACCAAAAGCTGCCTCAGTGATCCACACTGATTTTGAAAAGGGATTTATCCGTGCTGAAGTCATAAGTTATGCAGACTATATTAGCCATGCGGGTGAGCAGGGCGCAAAAGATGCCGGTAAATGGCGCCTTGAAGGCAAGGAATACCAGGTTCAGGATGGCGATGTAATTCATTTCAGGTTCAACGTCTAGGCAGGCACAGAACTTGACAAAACGACCTTTAATGGACAGAATTTGCGTCCTTCCAGGACGATGCAAGTAATCACAGGAAGTGATTTGGACGGGTTGCCCGGCCGTCTGGGAGCAACCGCAGAATGGTTTGAGTGTGGCTATGTAGCTCAGCTGGTTAGAGCACAGCATTCATAATGCTGGGGTCGGTGGTTCAAGTCCACCCATAGCTACCATTTTTAAAGGCCTGTAGAGGTTCTCGCAAGATTCTAAAATTCTGGTGCTGCCATGGTGCTACC
>JASJXV010000090.1 GCA_030123805.1 Gammaproteobacteria bacterium | reverse complement strand
CTGCCGACGTCCAAATTTGATTTCATCAAATATTGAACTTGGTGCTATATTTGCCTTTTCTTGGGAGTTTCCATGGCATCACATGCCCCAAATCTGGACCAGATTGCCTTCAACTGTATCGGTCACAGAGGCGCTTGCGGCTATGCTCCGGAGAATACCCTGTCCAGTTTCGAATTGGCAATTGCAATGGGTTGCCCGTGGATAGAACTGGACGTCTATCACATTGATGGAGAATTGCTGGTTATTCATGATGATACATTGGACAGAACGACAAATGGTAGAGGTTATGTGATGGACCAGAGTGTCGCCTATCTACGGTCGCTGGATGCCGGAGATGGGCAGCAAATTCCGACGCTCACGGAAGTGATCGAACTGATAGATCACCGAGCGGGCATCAACGTGGAACTCAAGGGTCCAGATACGGGCGAAGCTGTTGTTAGCCTTATTCATAGCTACCAGACAATGGGTTGGCATGCAGATGAGTTTCTTCTTTCATCTTTTCAACACCAGGAACTCGAACGAGTGCGCACTCTTGATCAGGAGCTCAAACTGGGTGCGCTGTTTGGGAGAGCTACAGACAATCTGGTTGAGAAAGCTCAGCAGCTTGATGCTTACGCCATCAACCTTGGAAAACGGCTCGCTCAGAAACAGCTGATAGATAAAGCGCACGAAGCCGGTTTAAGGGTGTTTGTCTATACGGTGAATGTGGCGGAAGATATCGCACAGATGCTACGGCTCAATGTAGATGGCGTCTTCACCAACTACCCGGATAGAATATTTACTCTTATTGGAGAAGTCTGAATTAAAGGGGACGGAGGCATTATTTTTTTGACCAACAACCAATTAATGAGAATACATTGGTTAAAAAATAATGCCTCCGTCCCCTTTAATTGGTCCCCTTTAATTCCTAGGCCTGCTGAGCCAAATCATTGATGTCTTTGTTTAATTGATATCTATCGTCGGTGACTATCTTTTCCAGGACCTCGATTCTGGCTCTGGCATCTTCAAGATCCTGCTCCATCCCGGCAATTTCTGATTCCAGATCCTTGATCATTGCCACTGTTTCATTAGACCCGTGTTTGGATTTGGATGCTTTGACAATTTTTACCACGAAATTCCCAATAACAGAGAGACCCACAATGACTGTAAGGAATATCCAGAAGCTACTCATGATGCACCCCGCTTTTCTACTCTGCTCGAACAGTTTTCCGGTCTTTTCTGACACGATGGACTGCGCCTGAGCCAAGAATTTGTTTTGTTAAGTCTGGAAAGCCCTGATAGTACACCTTTCCGGATCCAGCAATGACAATGTCCAGATCATCTGCGACCGAAACTGAAGCGACACCAGAACCACTAATACGCAAACTCCCAAAATCACTCAAGAGGTTATCCGCAAGATAAGATCCTGACCCCTTGATATTCACTTTTTGCGATTCCACATCTCCAGCAAGGGAAACAGATCCGGAACCGGACAGCAACACAGCCAGTGTGTCAGCGGTCAATTCATCGATGACTATCCTGCCACTCCCGGAGAGGTTCAATTCCAGTTGATCGCTATCAAAATCCGCAGCATGTATACAACCTGACCCCAGACTGCTGATTAGATTGAGATCTACTACATGCAGCAGGAAGGATATTTTTTGTCGCCACAGTTTCAATGACACAATTGGGCTACTACGATAGCCAATATGGAGCCTGTCATCTGTCACCCACGCAGTGATGTCGTCAATAATTTCCACGTCGGCAGTGATGGTCAGTCCCGGTCGATTCGCCTGAACAATCTGCATATCTCCAGATCCCCTCAGGATAACCCGACTAAAGTTTCCGATGGTTCGCTTTTGCGTCACTGTTGCCACGATATTATTTCTCAGCCGATATCTTGCGCAATTCGCGCTGCAGTTCAAATTTTGAATCAGTAACATGTGACTCCATGGATCTCAGTCGATTTTCCAGATCCATGAATTTGTTCTTGGCTGCTCTGACAGCCTGAGCATTGGGTACTCTGGATTTTGAATCGGTTCTTTGTTTCCTGCCACGTCTTCTACCGCGAGTTCTACTGGTTCCTTTCACCACTTCCAATTCCTCAGATTCGTTCCGTGTCTGATATGCATCTTCCTCATCGTATGGTTCAGTAATACGCAGATAATAGGGTTTTTTATCCATAAGAAAATAGGCTATGAAGTAACCCGTGAAAGTCAGCGAAGGCACAAAAATCAATCCTAGCAATGCCCCCAGTCTAACCTGCCAGGTTTCGACCCCAAAGTATTCAGCAAAGCCAGCGCACACACCGCAGACCTTTCCTGCATCAGGGTCACGATAAAGCGATCTGCCATTTCTTAATCTGTGTCTCAAACTTCGTACACGCGCTCGTGCTGACTTGCGTCGATGGCGTCTTCCGGGTTTGTTTCGATGGCGTCTACCCTGGCCGCGTCCCTCTCGAAACGAAGCACCTTCAAGATCTCCATCTCCTTTCTCGTCCATGTCATCATTCTCAAAATAACTGTCCCGGTCGTTCTCACCCAGCAAGTGCTCTCTCGTCTGTTCAACCCAGTCTTCAGCTTTTCGGGTCCACTTCTCAGTCACATCATCCACCAGATCTTCAATCGATCTTTCCATCTCCCGTTCTCTGGCGCGGCGCCCGGATTTCCTAGCGGCTAGTTTAGCTAATTCCTCTGCTCGAACTGCTGCTTCAGATGCTCTTTTTACCTTGCGTACCGCGCGCTGCTTTGCTCTCTCTGCGAGCCGTTTGGCTTTCCTTGCAGCCCTTGCCAGGTCTTCTTGTATTTGGTCAGATCTACTCACAACAATTATCCTTTGGACCAGTTGCTATCAAACCGCTGTATCCTGCTTTTTATTCAGTGAGCCATCATCAGGCGGCTGATTCTCTGCGAGACATTCATTTATTGTTGCTGTTGGTCCCGCCATCCCGGACTCTCGACATCCAGAATAGACTCCAGTGTTTCAATACGTCCGGCCATCTTGTTAGCAACGTGGATCATCTCTTCAATATCAGCTCGTTCACCTTCTGACAGTCCGTGTGCTATCTGGCCTTTGCTCTTATAATGAAGGATGATCCAGATGGGTGCTACCACCACAAGAAACACTATCACCGGAACAAAAAACACTACCATAATGGGTTCCATAAATTTCCCCTTAACTGACTTTGGAAAGCCGGGAATCCGATTTACTCAGACTTGTCTTTCTCAAGTCGTGATTTCAGCTTGGCGAGTTCTTCGTCTATTTTGTCATCCGCTTCCAGATCGGCTATTTCATCTGCGAGACTACGTTGCCCCAGATCATACGCTTCGACTTCACCCTCTAAATCATCCATCTTTCGTTCATAGCGGTCAAACCGACTCATTGCTTCCTCGATATTAACGCGATGCAGTTGTCTCTTGACGCCTAAACGAGTGGTAGCCGTCTCGCTTCTGACAATCAGTGCTTTCTGTCGATTTTTTGCATCCACCAGCTTTTGTTGTAATTGTGCGATATCACCGCTGAGTTTTTCAAGATTTGCTTCCAGAACAACCAGATCCTTTTCCATGAGTTCCGCGGCTTCCAGGGCCTGGGTTCTTTCCCGCAATGCCAATCTGGCGAGGTCTTCCCTCTCTTTGCTGAGGGCAACTTCTGCCTTGCCTTCCCACTGCTGGGCTTCACTCTTCAGGCGTTCCATGTGTCTACCGATTTCCTTTTTGTCCGCTATCACCCGTGCGGACTGAGTTCTGACCTCTACCAGGGTCTCCTCCATTTCCTGAATTATCAGGCGGACCATTTTTTCAGGATCTTCTGCTCTATCCAGAATAGCGCTGATATTTGAATTTATGATGTCGGTAAATCGGGAAAAGATACTCATTTCTTTTGGCCTCTGTAGCGTCTTGTGATTGCAGGATTCGAATTTGAATCGAACAATTTTGCCTTGAATGTGCGGTTTCCTGCTTGCGTTGTCTGTTCTCTGTCCCTGCGTTCGTTTCTGCTCTCTGTCTCCTGCTCTCTGTCTCTTACACAATTCATGCCAGCAATATGAAGCCACTGTAATTCACTGTTATTTAACAATTTTTTATACTGCATCAGTAAAAGTTTTATGTCATTATAGTCAGAAATACCAAGTAATTAGCGAAATAGACCAACTAATGGGTGATCACTGATTTTAAGAATCTTCTCAATTCATAAAGCCTCAAGGCAAACTTATGACTGATGTCCAACACGCGGCAAGAATGATCGGCGAATCCACCGCTCTTATGGATGTGCTGGAAGTTGTCTCTCGAATCGCTCCGCTCTCGAAGCCAGTACTGATAGTCGGCGAAAGAGGCACAGGCAAGGAACTGATCGCTGCCAGATTGCACTACCTGTCCAAACGTTGGGATCAGGAATACGTGAAAATGAATTGTGCGGCGATTAACGAAAACCTGCTGGAATCTGAACTTTTCGGCCATGAAAGTGGCGCTTTCACCGGGGCTGTGAAACTGCACAAGGGACGATTTGAACGAGCTCACATGGGAACACTGTTTCTGGATGAACTGTCTACCACCTCTGCGCTGGTGCAGGAGAAATTATTGAGAGTCATCGAGTATGGAGAATTCGAGAGAGTGGGTGGTTCCCGGACCATTACGACCGATGCCAGGGTTATCGCTGCCACTAATGCCGATTTGCCTGCACTGGCACGAAAAGGTGAGTTTAGAGAAGATCTGCTGGATCGGCTGGCATTCGATGTCATTACATTGCCGCCTTTACGCAAACGCCCGGAAGACATCATGTTGCTGGCGGAACACTTCGCAATCAATATGTCACAGGACCTGGGACAGGACTACTTTCCCGGTTTTTCCACAGCTGCAAAAGAAAAACTGAACGCCTATCATTGGCCCGGAAATGTCCGGGAACTCAAGAACGTGGTGGAGAGAAGTGTGTATCGATCACCGGATCCAGAGGCGTTAATTGGGGAAATATCCCTCGATCCATTTGACTCACCTTTCCGTCCTCGCTCCTCAGTATCGACTGCCCCTGACACAACACCAAGAAAATCAGAACCGGAGGAGGCACAGATTACCTTCCCAATCGATTTGCGGCAATCAGTCCAGGACTATGAAACCGCATTGATCGAATCTGCGATGAAAGCCTGCCAATTTAACCAGAAAAAAACTGCCGATGCGTTGGGCGTTACCTATCATCAACTGAGAGGTTACCTTAAGAAATACGATCTGTTAGGGAATTCCGATTAGAGAACTAACCTGCATATGTCATGAAGGGAATGGCATTTCTGGACATTGTGGCGGTTGTGCAAGCATTGCGAATGGCATAGCCGTCGCTATGGCTTGCGCAATTTTGTTCAAGCGTCGCAGCCAGAATTCCGGGACGCCGGACCGTCAGAAAACCATTCAGGTACAAAATGCATGTTCCAAAACACCATGAATGATGGACTAACCTGTTCAAATAGCCAGGATTTGCAACCATTTTGGACCGCCTTCGTGAAATAGGCGGGCTAATCGCCCGTAAATTGGGGCGCTCTCTTTTCGATAATCGCCATGACTGCTTCTTCGTGGTCATGCGTTTGATGCGCAAGCGCCTGCAGCGATGCAGACATCTCCAACAGGCTATCCAGGCGGCAATGCTCACTCTCTTTCAGCAATTTTTTTGTCATTCGCAATGCCGTCGGCGGATTGACTGAAATCCGTGCGGCTAACTTATTGGCCTCTTCCAACAACTTTTCCGGTGCTACAACCCGGGACACCATGCCCCACGCAAGTGCGGTCTCAGCATCCACAGGATCACCAGTGAAAGCCATTTCGTTAGCTCTTGAAATACCGATTACCCGGGGCAAGAACCAGGCGCCGCCATCTCCCGGGATTAAGCCTACTTTGACAAAACTCTCTGCAAATACAGCTTTCTCGGATGCTATTCTCAGATCGCACATCATTGCCAGATCACAACCTGCGCCGATCGCGGGACCATTTACGGCTGCAATGACAGGCACTTCAAGACTATTGACCGCAAGTGGTATTCTCTGAATACCGAATCGATATCCGTCTCTAAGCTGCGCAGGTGTACCACCGAACATGCCTTTTTTATCTCTCATGTCCTTGATATTCCCACCGGAGGAAAACGCACTCCCCGCGCCTGTTAGTATGACAACACGCACTTCCGGATCGGCATTTATCTTCTTACAGGCATTCTCGATCGCCTCAATCATCTCGTTATCAGAGATCGCATTACGAGTTTCATGACGGTTCAGAGTCAAAGTGACTCTATGATTATCGTAGCTGTAAAGAATTGGATCAGACATAACTCACCTCAAGTCGATAATTTGTCGCGGAGTATAACAAATGGCGGAGCGAAACCTACGGTTGCAAGTTACCTGCAGAGCTGCAGGTCGGTTTAGCTGTAGGTCGGTTTAGCGAAGCGTAAACCGACGCAGTAAACCGACGCAGATCTGAACGCCACCCTGACTTCCTTGCCTTTTCCCGTGCAAGCGAATAACGTAGCCGTTTTTCAAAATAAGAGTATGAGGCATGTCCCTGATTTCACGAGAAGTACATCTCAAATCCAGACCGGTTGGCAATCCCGCGGATAGTAACTTTACAATCATAGAGAGAACCATCGATCCCCCGGATGCAGGTGAGGTTTTAGTTCAAAATATCTACATGTCTGTCGATCCCTATATGCGGGGTCGTATGAGGGAGGCATGGGACCTGGACAGGGTTCTTGAAGGTGCTGCCGTTGGCAAGGTAATCAAATCAAACAATAAACACTTCAAGGAAGGGACCTACGTCACCAGTAGCAAAAGTTGGAGAGAGTACTTCGTTTCAGACGGTTCGAACATCAACCCTATCGACCCGGACCTGGCGCCAGTCAGCGCGTACCTGGGTATTATGGGTATGCCAGGCTTAACGGCTTATGGCGGATTGCTGATCACGGGCCAATTGAAGGAAGGAGAAACAGTGTTTGTATCGGCGGCATCCGGTGCAGTTGGCAGTGTTGCCGGTCAGATTGCCAAAATCAAAAATTGTCGTGTCATCGGTAGTGCGGGCAGTGATGAAAAAGTGTCACATCTGTTGCAGGAATATCATTTCGATCATGCCTTCAACTACCGTAGCAGCAACATTCTTGATGAGCTGAAGCAAGGCGCACCCAAAGGACTGGATGTTTATTTCGAGAATGTTGGCGGAGCCCATCTTCAAGCTGCAATTGCATGTATGCGTCCGCATGGACGCATTCCAGTGTGTGGGATGATAGCGACCTATAACGATTCCGATACGCCCACACCCGGCCCCACTAATTTGAGCAGCATCATCTACAACCGTGTAACCCTGCAGGGATTTACTGTTAACGAATTCCTGGACAAACAACCTCAATTCCTGCACGACATGAGCTCCTGGCTACGGGACGGGAAGATCAAGTATCAGGAAACAGTGTTTGCAGGTATCGAAAAAGCAGTAGAGGCCTTTCAAGGATTATTCTCCGGCGTAAACGATGGTAAAATGCTGGTCAAATTGGCCGATGATTAATCGGCAATACCGAGACGTCTACGCGACCCGGCCGGACGCGGCCCGATCGAACCGTGGCAGATTTAGTAGCTAAATTGACACTGACCACACACAAAAAATAAACTGCCAGCAATCCACTGACATCAGAGCTGGAGCAGCCGTTGCCGTATCCCGATCTAAAGTTCGGTATTTTTCTTGCACCTTTTCATGTGGTGCAAGAGAATCCAACGGCTGCGCTGCAGCGAGATCTGCAACTAATAGAACTCCTCGATCAACTCGGTTACGACTATGTCTGGATTGGAGAACACCACTCCGCAGGAGTCGAGATTATCGCATCGCCAGAAGTTTTTATCGCCGCAGCAGCAGCAAGGACCAGGCGCATTAGACTGGGTACAGGTGTCTCTTGTCTTCCGTATCATCATCCACTGATGTTGGCCGATCGTATGATGCAACTCGATCACATGACCCGCGGTCGAGTGGAATTTGGTGTTGGACCCGGAGCGCTACCTGCCGATGCTTTTATGCTGGGAATTGAACCAGCCGATCAAAGAAACATGATGCTGGAAGCCATAGAAGTATTAGTGCCGCTACTTCGCGGCGAAACAGTAACCGGTAAGACCCGCTGGTTTGAACTCCATAACGCAAGAACCCAGCTCATGCCCTACTCAAAACCCATGATTCCCATGTCGATAGCTTCCCAGGTCTCTCCCGCTGGCGCCAGGGTCGCCGGAACACATGGGTTGGGACTGTTATCTCTGAGCGCAACTTCGAGCGGTGGATTCAATGCGCTGGCAGCTAACTGGGAGATCTATGCACGCAAAGCAAAGGAAAATAATCAACCAATCGATCGACGTCGCTGGAGCCTGGTAGGACCGGTGCACATTGCAGAAAGCCGCACACAAGCATTTGAAAATATCCGTTATGGTATTGACAGCTGGGTACGTTACTTCCGGGAAGTAGCGACACTACCTATTGTACCCGATGGTCAGGACACGGACGCGGCGCAAGCATTAGTGGATAGTGGGTTGGCGGTTATTGGAACTGTTGCCGATGCGATTGCACAACTGAAGCGATTGCAGCAACAGTCCGGTGGTTTCGGTACCTTCCTGCAGATGGCCCACAACTGGGCGGATTGGGAACAAACCAGGAAAAGCTATCAGCTATTTGCTCGCCAGGTTGCGCCTGAATTTCGAACGGGTAACAACCACGGAACAGCCAGTTATCAGAGGGCCAGGGGGTTAGAGAGTTGATGGCGGTAACCCACGCCAGCCGCACCCCGGCACACGAACTTATTGCTACCGTTGCTCCCTTCCGGGCCTGGCGGAGTTCACAACTCATTGTTGCGAGGGGACCGACGCGGGTCACCATCGACCCGCTCAAATGAGCGGGAGCGCAGTATACAGGAATCTGTGATGGGCTTTCAATCTCCGTCAGTCACGAGCCTGGATGATGCTCGATATCAGTTCATTAATGATGGAAGATAGAGACGACTTTGGTTTTATGCGGAGTTGTAAATCATGCCGGATTGGTTAACGGTCAATTTCCTCAAATTTCTCGATCTGATGTTTGAACTTTTACCACAGCAGATTCCTGATCAGAAAGCGCTCTCTGCTTGTAAGATCATCGCGCACAGGGGTGAACACGACAATATAACAATCCTGGAAAATACGCTCCCCGCATTCGATCTTGCTGTCGACTCTGGCGTTTGGGGAATTGAGTGTGATCTGCGCTGGACGAAAGATCTGGTACCCGTCATCTCTCACGATGCCTCTTGTGAGCGACTATTTGACCGATCCGACAGAATATGCGATCTGCCCTACCCTGAGCTAAAGGAGCTATTCCCTTTAATCCCTTCTCTGCAAGAATTGCTCGAAAGTTATGGCGGCAAAGTACATCTAATGATCGAGATCAAGGATGAATACTACCCTGAACCGGAACAACAAAAACAGATTCTGGAACAATTCCTGGCGGATCTGACGCCTGGTGTGGACTATCATTTCCTGGCACTTGATCCAATTCTCTTCAGTAAGGTGGATTTTATCTCCGCAAAGTTTCACTTTGCCGTTGCCGAAGCCAACGTTAGCAGACTCAGTCGACTCAGTATCGAAATGAATCTGGGTGGATTGACCGGTCACTTTTTGCTTTTGGACAATAAATTGAAACATCGCCATGAACTCGCCGATCAGAAAATTGGCACAGGCTTTATTGCATCCAAAAATTGCCTGTTCAGGGAGCTTAATCGAGGCGTGGAGTGGTTATTTTCCAATAATGCAGTGAAACTCCAGAAGATTAGAGATAGTTATCTGATTGGCTAGATTTATTGCGGGATTAGCCTCCATTCCCATTTGCTTTCGTGTTGACACTGGTATATCGTTCGCGGCTCCTCAGCTTGGTGTTGTTGCGGTTCCGGAATGCATTCTATGGACGGAATTAGCAGATTTTGACGATGGTATTTACCATTTTCGTCACTAAGCTTGGGATAAGATGCAAATCGCGACTATACTATTCACCCGGATGGGTGGTGGTCGACGAGCTGACAGTTTTTGCAGTTGTGCCATTAGTGCTGATGTTGACATCAGTTAAGGGTGTTTTAGCAGAAAGATTACTGTCTGAGGACGTAAATCCACGCTTTCGAATGTGGTTAAAGCAGGATTTATAGCGAAAGGTGAATGGATACTTAGGCGGGTCAGATTATCCGGTAATCAATACTCGCTCATGGTGTCCGTGTCAGGATGAGGTTAGCTTGCTGTTCAGTCTATTTGCTACAAATTAACTAGTTTCAGGTAAGAAAATATTATGTCAGATCAGATCGAAGGTACCGTCAAGTGGTTCAATGATGAAAAAGGTTTTGGGTTCATTGAACAACAAGATGGGAAAGATGTTTTTGTGCACTATAGTGCAATAGCAGGAGACGGCCGCAAGTCGTTGCATGAAGGTCAAAAAGTCACAATGACTGTGACCCAGGGGCAGAAAGGTCCTCAAGCCGAGAACGTAAATCCTTTATAAGCCACCAGAAGGCTGAGGAAATCGTCTGCAGACCATTTCTTAAGACCAATTCTGGAAAGATGTCCAAGTGGGGTCGATTCACCGAATCGAAGACTGGTCCTTAGGCGCAACTGCGGCTGAGACAACCCGCTATGAGCGCTTTGCGCGTCCCGAGGTGATAAGCCAGGGCCAGGCTGCAGGAGCCAGGTGCGACTGAGACGACTCTCTAATCGAAACAAGATCTAAAGTACAACCTACTGATCGACAGAGAGGAGAGGTGTCCGAGTGGCTGAAGGAGCACGCCTGGAAAGTGTGTAAGTCGAAAGGCTTCGAGGGTTCGAATCCCTCCCTCTCCGCCAGAATCGAAAACGGAGCCCTTATGGTTCCGTTTTCGGTTCTGGCGGAGAGGGAGGGCTGAGACCCCTCGCGTTCGACGGGGACGCCCAGTCAAAATGGCAGGATAGCCATTTTGCACAGCCGAAGGCTGCCCAACGGGCGAGTGCCATGGATGGCACGAATAAATCCCTTCATTGGGCTTAGCACAAGGGCTGACAACCAACTTAGGAGGCTGACCGGTGGCTGAATGTGCTGGCGGTGAGCGAATGGCCGGATATGAACCGGACCCGTGCCTCTTTTCCCCTACTCTGCCAACTGATCAACCCAATGCTCTTCAGAGACAATGGCAATACCTTTGCCATTGTCTTGCAGTTCAACGGCTTTTTCTATACTACGACCGAAGGTGGAGTGTGCCCAATCGGGACTTCCCATTTCACCGATAATCAGATAATCCGTATCAGCGGTTGGCACCGGAACGATGGCGCCGCCCAGATCAGTGATGACAGCTTCACATTCTGCATTTGAGCCATAAACAAACTTACCCGTGAGAGAAAACACACTCCCTTCAAACATGAGTTCAGGTTCCGGGTGCGTCAGTGGCAGAGTTGTCGATTTGGTCGGTTCTACGTAACTGATACCGCCGCCGGTAATTTCCTTTAACGTTTCCAGCAGTTGCTTCTGTTGATCTGTCGACAGTGTGCCATCCTTCAACAACTCGGTGATTCTTGCATAGAGCACATTTACCGGCCACTTATCTGCAATCTCGCGATGGTTTTCAATCCATTGGCCAATAAATATTGCCTCTGATTCTGCAACTACTCCATCCGCGATAACACCCCGGCTTATGCCGATTAATTCATCAATCAATCTGTCCTGCAGGCGTCTTGCGTTTCTGGATCTTTCTCTGGTCATAAATTTCTTCTTGGTAAACTTTTTTTAATGCAGTGGAATTTAGTGGTTATCTAGCGCCAGGCTTCGATTGGATCCTTTCCTGATCATATCCGAATGTAAGAATGAGACTGTTACAAAATTAGCGTGAAGAAACAACCCCCATAGCATTCCATCAGCGCAATATTCTGAATAATTGTGATGCTCAACAGAAACATAGGGTGTAAATCCTTTGCCATATTCAGGTAAGGCAGAATCATTGGTACTTTGTTACACTCTCCAAATTCAAAAGCTTTACTTCCATAGCGCCCATAAACCTTACGCCCCAGGTTCGTTCCTTGATTAATGATCATCGTCCTTACTTTTTAAAGAACCTTTATCGAAAACTGGAGTATCACTACACCAGGAATTTCATTTCACCGCAATTGGCGGATTTGGGTGATGGCCACCACTTTATGAAGCCCTGGAATATCCGCTTATATGGTCGCTGCATCAGCATTGGCAAAAACGCGCATATCGTGACCGCGGGTGACCGTCAGGTCAGTATGGCTACATGGACGTTTGAGGACCATCAGGGACACATTGTCATTGGTGATCAGTGCCTGTTGTGCCCCGGTGTGAGAATCGATTCTGCATCCGAGGTGCGAATTGGAAATAACTGCATGATTGCAGCCGGTGCCTATCTCACGGATGCGGACTGGCACGACATTTATGACCGCACGCGTCCTGTAGGCAATACGCAACCGATCCGGATTGGCGAGAATGTCTGGATTGGCGATGGCGCTACTGTATGTAAAGGCGTATCAATTGGCAACAACAGTATCATCGGCGCCGCATCTGTAGTCGTTCAGGACATTCCTGAAAACTCAATCGCAGCAGGCAATCCTGCCAAAGTGGTTAAGACATTAGATCCCGATCGGGCTCTTACCAGCCGCGCCCACCTGTTTGAGAATCCCGGCGAATTAGCAGCGTATATCGACGAGTTGGATAGATATTTGCTAAAGGACAATAGCTTCCTGAACTGGATCAGGGTGTTGTTTTTCCCCAGGAGAGGGGACTAAGAGGCGTTTTTAGAAGGAGCTTTAGCGGATTACTGCCGCCACAATCTTACATCGGTTGTCGGATTCTCATCATGGGAACGAAATGGATTGATATCAATCCCACCACGACGCGTGAACCGGGCCTGTACAGTGAGTCGGGCGGGTGAACAGCGATTCATAATATCAACGAAAATACGTTCTACAATCTGCTCACTGAATTCGGCATGTTCGCGATATGAAATCAGATAACGTAATAATCCTTCGTGACTGATGCTTGCCCCATGGTACTGGATAAACACGCTTGCTGTGTCCGGTTGTCCAGTGAGGGGACAGAGCGACCTCATCAAGTTGGTATAAAGTGATTCTCTTACTATGAGGTCATTTTCTACGACCAGGAAATCCGGATTCCAAGAGTATTCATCAACTTCAACTTCCAGATTATCCAGGCACGTGCCTGCAAGCACGCCTAATCCGGCATGCTGCACATTATCCGGTTGTAGCAGAGATACGCCGACTGGCGCCCTGGTAGAAATAGAGAGATCAGATTCAAGCGCTGATATGACTTCGATTCGGTTGCCGAACCTGGTCTGACTGAAAGAACCCAGGTAAAGTTTGAGTGATTTTGATTCCACTACATTGGCTGATGAACATGGCACATGAAATTGGGCAGCGGCGACCTCGGGCTTACCGCTACTGTTTAGCCAGGTAAACTCATAGGCATTCCAGACATCAACCCCTCGGAAAGGAAGTGCTCCCTCCGCGATTCCCAGAGCTTCACGTTTGTCGTTGCGTGGCAATGACTCAAGCAAAGATGGCGTATAAGTCGTGATGTATTCTGTTTTTTCTCCTTGCACAACAACTCCCGGAGTAAAACACACTTCCTTTCGCAGATCTGAGGTATCAAGTTTCACTGTATCAAGGGTTATTTGTCAATACTTCTCGACGCGAGGGCATTTTTTTTGATGAATGGTCACTTCTCGAAATATTTCAGCCGTGAAACCTGGTGACTCACACCTCGCCATATCCAATGAATGTAATCTTCAGCGAACCAGAGGAAAACACCTTCCAACATCCACGGCCAATCTTCTTGTTGCAAGTTTTTCTTGCCGGCCAGATTATAAACAAACGTGCTGAGTATCGTGTCATGGGTAATACAAAGGCTTATCTCGCCACTTCCCGGTTGAATTTCCATTAGCCAATCCAGCAGTCGACTGGTTCCCTCTCCCGGCTGAAAAGTTCCCTCAACGTTGTTGTTCAGAGTGCGTGTGACAAATTCAATCGGCCCCACTCTGGCGAAGGTAGCACCAGCAACCGACATCTTCGCAACATAACAACCCGGCTCACACAGCTGCTCATGAATGATAACGGTAGCCTCTGCCTCTGCACCTTTAATCATGGCCTCACCAGTATCAACGCAACGTGGCGAGTGACTGGAATAAACAGAGGAGATTTTATGTGGCAGCGCAGCGCCCCACTCTCTGGCTAATTGAACCCCCTCCTGCGTTAAAGGAATATCAAAGCCGGGCATGTCATTATTGGCTTCTTCTCGAATCGAATGACGCGTAAGAAGCACCAGACCCGTATTTGCCGGTAGCAATTCAAGTGACTGCCGCTGTTGGGGATGCAGGCGCATAAATAGATGTTCTCACCATGCGAAATGAACAAGCTCGCTTCAACACACTCATCTTACAGGAATAACGAAAACCAATTCTAAAGGTTATCAGAAATTCGTAGCGAATTAACCACGATATCCTCGTGCCAGGAAGGGTGATAATTCTTTATACTATGTGGGATCGAAAAG
>JASJXV010000194.1 GCA_030123805.1 Gammaproteobacteria bacterium | reverse complement strand
AACACCCATCCCGGCTCTGACATCATTATTTACACCATACGGCGCAATAGGATACCGCAGACCATTTTTCGACAAATGTTCAAGCCCTTCGATTATTTCAGGAAGAAATTTCGGCGGTATGGCCATCAATAGCTCATCTTCCATCACCCCGCCATAACGACGTTCAGCAAAACAGGGTAAAGACAAACTGGGTTCGCCGGACTTCAGTGCCCTGCCCCAGGAATCGGCACAAGCGGACTCGCCCACGCATCCCCAGT
Organism: Gammaproteobacteria bacterium; assembly: GCA_030123805.1. Taxonomy (GTDB): domain Bacteria; phylum Pseudomonadota; class Gammaproteobacteria; order Pseudomonadales; family Azotimanducaceae; genus JASJXV01. The sequence goes on along the minus strand of JASJXV010000194.1, from coordinate 4,197 downwards.
CCAACTTTTTGTAACCCGTCCACTGCAAACCGTTTATAAACAGAATCATCTGCGCTGGGGTTGCATAGATAAGACAGATATCAGGAGGATTGAGACGACCGGAAGTGAGAGGACTCACCACCATGGCCTTATAAGTACCAAACTCGACCAGATCCATGGCATGCTGGTGCGCGGAAGCGTCTTCCCGGGTCCCATACCAGACACCGTTCATCCGATCTCCAGACAACCATTTTTCATCAGCAGGATGAAGGCCGAGTACCACTCCGCACTGGGCACTCACAAGATCATCCTGGGTGATCCCCACGGTCCAGCCATTGCGTGAAGCCTGACCCACAATTTGATCCGTTGTATGAATGTCTTTGGGTCGCCGCAGTCTTGGTATTGCTGCCATTTCTTCAACTGTCTTGAATAATTTCATGCCAATAGGCGTGGTTCTGAGCCGCAGAAATCTATTCAGCTGCGATACCAACTGGACCCAGTCATAGGTCGCCTGATCACTGGTAATAACTGATGCATCCGACATGGGGCTGCTCCTTACGATTTCAAAATCTTTGCTAAAAAGGGATCATCTCTCTATTGGACGGGTGGAGTCAAACAGGCAAAAAAAACCGCGATTTGCATCGCGGTTAATATAAGAGGAAAGAACGTAATAATGGAACTCTTGGGGGAGTTACCATGTACTACGACTTATGAGACCTCAACATGGGGTAAAAGTTGCCTAAATGCCCTGGATTCTATTTGCCTGATGCGTTCCATCGATACGCCATACTTTTCGGCCAATACTTTCAACCCGATTTTTTCATCACCCAGCCATCTGCATCGAACAATGTCTCGACTACGCTCATCGAGTGATTCCAGACCCCGCTGTAAGCCTTCCCGCTGCAGACATTCAATACCTTCTCTTTCTACAAGCAGCTCAGGATTCTCTGCATTGCCGTGAGAAATCCAGGCAGCTGGCGATCTTGCTTCTTCCTCTGATTCATCGATGGGCAGATCAAAACTCTCATCGACGCTTGCCAGCCTGTTTTCCATCTCGACAACATCTTTGGGTTTGACACCCAGGTCAGTGGCAACACTTTCCAGTTCAGACCGATTAAGCCACCCTAGCCGCTGCTTGTTCTTACGCAGATTGTAGAATAGTTTTCTCTGGGCTTTGGTAGTAGCCACTTTGACGATGCGCCAGTTCTTGAGAATGTATTCGTGTATCTCGGCTTTTATCCAATGAACTGCAAACGAGATCAGACGCACATTGTGCTCCAGGTCAAATCGTTTCACTGATTTCATCAGACCAACACTTCCCTGCTGAACCAGGTCTTCAACGGGCAACCCATAACCTGTATAGCTTCTGGCGATATAAACCACATACCTCAGATTAGACAAGACCAGTTGACGAGCAGCATCCAGATCATCATCTAACTGAAATCGCTGAAATAGCTCAACCTCTTCCTCTCTACTCAATACAGGAATCTGACTGACCATATTCAAATAGCTATCCAGACTACCTGTGCTTGGTACAGGCATGAAATTAATTGCAGAGACTGCAGTCATGTATGTTTCTCCGTTTTTCCTTTCAGTTCAGTTAGTTAGATACAATAACTGTGCATATGTTCCCTAATCTGGGGGCAATAATATAATTCTCAAGAGATAAACTTCATTTTTTTCAGATCATTCTCTGTCTCGCCCCATGCCACGCGATCTCGTGACATTAATCTGGACACTTGAATAGCCAGAATGTTCCCCTTTGCCAGGCGCTTGTCCGAGATGTCGGACCAGCTCCTGGTTGATTAGCCATGCAATTTGGAGATTATTTGGCTATAGTCAAGGCATGTCATTGCTGTCTGCCAACCCATTCAATGCCGCACCAATTTCTAACATGTAGCCGAAGATATGCCCAATAACAGTACCAAAACAGCAAGATGGAATGAACGATATGCCAGCAAGGAACTGGTCTGGAGCAGCACTCCGAATCAGACACTGGTCGAAGAGACCGGGCACCTTTTGCCGGGAAATGCACTTGATTTGGGTGCCGGGGAAGGTCGCAATGCCATCTGGTTGGCACGCAGGGAATGGCATGTCACCGCGGTAGATTTTGCAGCGAATGGCCTGGCCAAGGCCCGACAATTGGCAAATAAGGAGCAGGTCGAAATCCAGTGGTTATGTGAGGACGTGACCTTGTATCAGCCCCGCAAAGAAGCGTTCGATCTGGTGATTATGCTTTTTTTGCATGTGCCGGAGCGAGATCGCCGCAGCATCATACAACATAGCATCACCGGCCTGGTGACGGGTGGACACTTTATCTACATCGGACACGACGCAACGAATATCGGACAGGGTCTGGGTGGCCCGCAAGATCCATCAGTACTCTGTACACCAGAAGACGTGACTGCTGATCTGCCTGGTTTTCAAATCACCAGGGCTGAAGTAGTCACCCGTGAGGTCTCACATGAGCCAGGTCACGGCGGTCCCGAGCCAGGTAACGCCCTGGATACCCTGGTTCATGGCATCAAACTGTGATCACAAGCTGGTATGCCAACTGGCATGATTTATATTCACCCAAGCAGAGGATAAAGGAGTTAGTAATGAGTTCAGTCAAAGCAAACGGGATTACTATCGAATACGACCTATTCGGCAACAGTTCAGCCAGACCACTACTACTGGTCATGGGATTGGGTACCCAGATGATTGGATGGGATGAAGAATTCTGTCAGAGGCTTGCTGATAACGGACACTATGTAGTTCGGTTCGATAACCGGGATATAGGGTTGTCGAGTAAAATGGATGACGCTCCTGTGCCTGTCATGGCTGAACTGATGACGGAAATGTTACAGGGCAATACCCCGGAAGTCCCCTACTCTCTGAACGATATGGCCGATGATGCCATTGGACTGCTGGATGCTCTGAATATAGATTCTGCTCATATCTGCGGTGCATCCATGGGAGGCATGATTGTGCAAACCATGGCATTGATACATAGGTCGCGAATCAGATCGATGACATCTATTATGTCAACAACTGGAAATCCGGAGCTGCCCGCAGCAACTCCGGAAGCCATGGCAGCCTTAACCAAGCCGCCAGCGGCTGATCGCCACAGCCAAATTGAACAAAGCGTATCCAGTCAAAAGATAATCGGCAGCCCCGGTTTTCCATTTGATGAAGAGCGCTCACGTCAGAAAGTCGCCACTGCTTATGACCGATCATTCTATCCCCAGGGCACGGCGCGACAAATGGCCGCTGTAATCGCTGCCGGTAACCGCCGACCTGGCTTGGAGACCCTGGATCTTCCTACTCTGGTCATTCACGGCAAGGCTGACCCTCTTGTGCCGGTTACCGGTGGACTGGACACCCATGAAGCCATAAGTGGTTCCGAATTACTGTTGATTGAAGGGATGGGACATGATATGCCACCGGGTACATGGGATGAGATAATCCCATCTATTTCAGCGTTTACGGCCAAAAACGATCTGTGAGTACATGTTAAAAAACCGGAATGAAATAGAGCCTATGAACCTGATAACCCGTGTTGATCAAATAGACTGGAACATCTGGAAACCGGACCACAGTGATACGCTGATGTTCATCGTGGATCAGGGTCAGGTATTGTTAATCAGAAAAAAACGCGGCCTGGGTGCTGGAAAGATCAATGGTCCAGGGGGGAAAATTGATCCGGGAGAGTCACCGCTGCAAGGTGCTATCCGCGAGACCCAGGAAGAATTGCATGTCACCCCTCTAAACGTGCGCGAGTGCGGCAAGCTTCGTTTTCATTCAGATGACTTTGGCAAGATTCTGGGCTATGTGTTTGTTGCCGATGGATTCGAAGGTACCGTTACCGAGACAGATGAAGCCGCCCCCCTATGGACACCCATCGAATCAATCCCGTTCCATGAGATGTGGGAAGATGACATCTACTGGCTGCCGCATGTTTTATTCGGAAAGTCCGTGGATGCCCGATTTGTGTTCGAAGGTGAAAGTCTGCTTGATTACCAGATCGCTGTTGATGGAGATTTGCTGAATTTGAGATGATGTGTAGATTAGGTACATGATTTCTCTCACCATTGTGTCACCGGCGGGAGCGAGGTATCTCCTTTCTGGACACGCTGTAAACCATCCCTGGGCGCTCTGCGTCGGTGTGCCGCATCACGGCATCCATGCCTCCGACGGTCCAGAAAGGAGATACCTCACTCCCTTGGCTACGGCATT
>JASJXV010000193.1 GCA_030123805.1 Gammaproteobacteria bacterium | reverse complement strand
CTAGTTAGTTCCTGTCCAGAAACTGGTATAATTAAACAAAATATGCAACATATGTAATCTGTTAGGGTTATTAATCAACCACATACGAAGAAATGACTTCTGCGAACTTCAGTTCCGAACAAGAACTAGGTAGTTGGCGAACGATAATCCCACACCCCGGTAAAATAAACTCCGTAAATAAATAACACCAGAGATACAATCATAGAGGGGATGAGCGCATTCAAGGTGCCAAATGACTCAATGATCCAGCCCAATAGCAATGCGCCGATGGGCGCACTGCCAAGCAGACCAAGATTAAATACAGACAAAATACGACCACGAAAAGCTGCCTCTGCCGATTCCTGAACTATGGTGCGGGCTATGGTGGAGGTGACACCCATATTAATTCCCCACGCAATAATCGTTAGCACGAGCAGCCACCAGCCTGGTTCGATCCATAACAGAAATACAATTATGATCCTGGATAATTGCAGCCATAGAAACAGACGTCCCGGTTGCACAAAGGGCATGAACCTGAGCATCATCAAGTTCGATAACATCGCGCCGCCATAGAAGACAATCATCATGATTGCCAGCAGCATTGCATCGCCATCATAGATCCGTTTGATGATAAACGGGAACACGGTCATGAAAGCACCGGCATTGAAAATGCTCGATATAAAATTCACCACCAGCACATCAAAAATCACCCTATCACGGTAGGTGGCTCTAAAACCTTCCACAATAACCCGTAGAGCAGATTCAGGCGGTGCACTTACCGGTACCTGGGCAGTAAGTCGGCGAATCATAACCGCACCCATGACCAGGCATACCCCCTGAATGACTAACACGGCTGAAAGACCGAACCTGTCCATCTGACCCGCCATGCCAAGTCCGATCATTTGAACCAGGAACATCACAGCAGTTGAAGCTGCGACACCTTTCTGTAAATCAGCGCCCGAGACTCGATTCAGGATCGCTTGATGTGCTGGACTTGAAAACGAGGTGATAACACTCATTCCGAGCCCCCACAACGCCACTGTCCAGACATTGAGCCACTGGCCCTGATCCACCACCAGCAGAAATAGTGGCAGTACCGGTGCCACGGCATAAACCCTGACCAGCAAACTCCGGGGATCAGTTCGATCCGCACTGGCACCACCCCACAACATGAGGAAGATACCGGGTATACCCATGATGGCCTGAATCACACCGACTCGGTCCGCTGGCAGCAGCAGAACACCAATTAACAGCCAACTGATCAGCAGGTATTGCATCGCATACGCGATACCGGAAAATGCCGTCGATCCCAGGTAGGACTTGAACTGATTATTTTGCCAGATACTCTTTTCAGAGTTATTCATATATAACTATGGACATGCATTACTTCTTATTTGAAAGGAATTAACTGTGTACAAATTCAAGGGAGCACCACAACCCTACAATAGACTGGATAGAAGTGAAAGTAGCCCGATGATTGTGATACGAATATCACCAACCTCTGGTGGCAACGCCAGAGCCTGAGAGTGATGCAACGATTCCCCGAAGTACAACAAAGCCCGGCAAGAGGCATCGCTGCTCTATACGATGTCAGCACAGCAGACTGGTACCCTATTGTTAACAAGACTGGTCGTGACGGTTATTTCGTCTGCATCGGCACCAGCGGATCTTGTTTCAAAACCTCGCCCGTGCCGGGGCAACTGACGGCAAAGATCATCGATGACTGGACACACGGCATTGACACTGACCGGAAGTCGTCAAAGTTTGAACTCCAGAATACGGGCAATCTGATCGTTTTCATCTGCGTATGGCTATAGACAGAAGCGGACACCGATGCTCTAGTATCCATATGGATCCGCTGAAATGGTAGCTGGTCGGATGAAGTGCGGTATGCCAACAGCAACGCATAAGAAAAACACTGCCTTTGACATGGTTCGTTTGCAATTGATTGGATGAATGGTTTAAGTTGACGACTTTCCGGGGGATAAACGGAGAGCATGTTGATACTGGTCTGTGGGAGTAATATCCTAACTTAGAGCTGCCAACATGGAAAGTATTAGACTGGTCCCTGGGGTTTTTTTGAACCGAGCGTTTTTTTAGCGAAACTAGCAGACATGCACAAGTTACTTCTGTTCGTTGTTTTAAGTCTGTTTTGCCAGTATGACTATGCTGTACGTCTGGAACTCCCGAAACATTCGGGAAATGCAACGGCACTTCGTGCACACCTTGACGATGTATTTAAGAAAAAAAGAGGAACCTATCCAGTGCGAACGCGACACCTGGATGAGGAAGGTCATCCGAAGTACACCAATCGACTGTTGTTGGAAGATTCTCCCTATCTGCTGCAGCATGCCCACAATCCGGTAAATTGGTACTCCTGGGGTGCGGAAGCATTCGAGAAAGCGCGTCGAGAGGATAAGCCGGTGTTTCTCTCCATTGGTTACTCCACCTGCCACTGGTGCCATGTGATGGAAGCTGAGAGCTTCGATGATGAAAGCGTCGCTGCATTGCTCAACAAACACTTCATTGCCATCAAAGTGGATCGTGAACAGAGACCGGATATCGATGAAATCTATATGACCGGAGTGCAGCTGATAACAGGACATGGCGGTTGGCCCATGTCGAATTTTTTAACTGCCGATGGCAAGCCTTTCTATGCGGGAACCTATTTCCCGAAAGACAGGTTTACCCGGTTACTGCGTCAGGTGGTGGGTATCTGGACCACTCAGCGAAAAAAGGTGCTTGAAAGTGCAGAGCAGATTTCGAACCAGATCAGTTTGCATACGTCTGCAATCGCTGGCGCCAGCCAGATTGACCACCAGGTTATCAAGGACGGCGTTGCACAGCTGTTGGCAAATTATGATAATGAAAATGGCGGTTTTGGCGGTAGGCCTAAATTTCCCAACGAGACCAGGCTGATGCTTTTACTGGATGCCTATCGAAGGGACGACAATCGATCGGCATTGGCAGCGGTTGAAAAAACCCTGGAAAAAATGGCGCTTGGTGGTATCTATGATCAGATAGCGGGTGGTTTTCATCGTTACTCGGTAGATGAGCATTGGCTGGTTCCTCACTTTGAAAAAATGTTGTACAACCAGGCGCAATTAACTCGCGTCTACGGCACAGCCTTCGCCCTGACCAACAAACCACTCTTTCGGCGTATTCTTGAACAAACCCTGGATTACGTATTACGGGACATGCGTCACGAGGGAGGCGCTTTTTTCTCGGCTACCGATGCAGATTCTGAAGGCGAGGAGGGACTTTTCTTCGTCTGGACTGTGGCACAACTTCGGGAACAGTTAACGGATAAAGAGGCTGACCTGGCGATAGACCTTTACGCTGTGACCAGCCGCGGTAATTTCGAAGGCAGGAATATACTTAATCTGCCTATTGCCATCGATGCCTATGCAGACGCACACGCTACGGACGAGCTGGAGTTGCTGGGTCGAATCGACGCGATAAGGACAAAGCTTTATCTGCACAGGGAAAAAAGAGTTCACCCCATACGAGATGAGAAGATTATCAGCTCCTGGAACGGCATGATGATCAGCAGCCTGGTGGCAGCAGCGGAAATCCTGGATCGATCGGACTATCTGCAAGCTGCATTAAATGCAGGTGAATACCTGTGGCAGCACAGCTGGTCAGATCAGGAGGGGTTGCGCAGGATCATCCTGAACAACCAGGTTTCTACCCAAGGCGTTCTTGAAGACTACAGTTATTTCAGTGAAGCCTGCCTCTATCTGTTCGATGCAACCGGGAACGACCGATGGCTGGCGCGAACCAGGCGCATGGTTGCTAAAATGATCGATCTATTTTGGGATGACGAGCAGGGTGGTTTTTATATCGGCGTTCCCAAAGCTGGTGAACCCATGATCACCCGCCCGAAAAGCCCGATGGATGGTGCCATTGCATCCGGAAATTCAGTAGCACTCGGTGTGCTGGTGAAACTCCTGCAGAGAACTGGAGAGCTCGGCTATAAAACGAAGATAGTGGCAATGATCGATGCGTTTTCCGGATTGATTAAAGCCAATCCTACCGGTCTTACCTATATGTTGTTGGGGGTGGACGAATATATGCGGGGATCCACCCAGGCGCAACAATTTAGCGCCAACGGTCATATAAAAGTGAATACAAGGGTTAAGGTGAGCGGGCAGATTGTCGATTTTGAAATCGAACTGCGCATCGATCCCAACTGGCATATCAATGCCCACAACGTCAAGCAGAAGGGGTTGGTGCCCACCCGTGTGATGGTAACAGATAAAAAATGGCAGATTCAGGAGATGAGCTATCCGGACGGTGAGTCGATGCAGATGGCGTTTCAGCAGACAACTATGCAACTGTACACGGGGACAACGGTTATAACGGGGCGGTTGAAAGCTGAGGCAATGGTGGACACACTCCTGCCGCTCATGTTGGAACTACAAGCCTGCAATGAAAAACTGTGTCTGCCGCCGGAGCAGCTGGAATTCAGATTGCCAGTATGGAAAAGGGGAACAATGTAATTACC
>JASJXV010000013.1 GCA_030123805.1 Gammaproteobacteria bacterium | reverse complement strand
AACAAAGCAATCTTGTCGGACAGTCTAAACCTACGCTTTGCTCCTGTTCAGCCTGCCGTAAATTGCAGGCGTTACATGCCCATCAATACTGAAAAGTTCTGATTGAACAAGCTTTGACAGTGGTATCATTAATGATATCATCTACCACATGGCGAATATCCAAATTATCCTCAAACAAATGAGGGAAAACCCGAAAGGTGTACGTTTTAATGACTTGTGTAAGGTCTGTAATTCATACTTTGGTAAGGCCAGACAGTCTGGTTCTAGTCACAGGGTTTATAAAACACCCTGGGTCGGAGATCCAAGAGTAAATATTCCAAACGACAAGGGTAAAGCCAAGCCCTATCAGGTAAGGCAGGTACTCCAAGCAATTGACCGTCTGCAGGTGCAGAGTGGCTAAAGAAATTGATCGTTATACATATCGTGTTACCTGGTCTGAAGAAGATCAGGAGTATGTGGGTTTGTGTGCAGAGTTTCCAAGCCTCAGCTGGCTAGAAAAAAACCAGGGAAAAGCATTATCAGGTATTTGCCGCTTGGTTCATGAGTGTATTACAGATTTAAGAGCACAGGAAGAAGAAGTGCCAAAACCAATAGCCATGCAAAATTACAGCGGCAAATTTATGCTACGAATTCCACCTCAAACACATCGTAATTTGGCAATTCAAGCGGCTGAATCAGGCGTAAGTTTAAATCGACTCGTTTCTAGTAAACTTTATTAAACTGGCGACAAAGCATTCCACCGGACTCGCCTCGCTTGCTCGGTGAATGCGGCGTTATGCGACTGAAACGTAAAGCCTGACCGCATGTTTCCCTTCTCCCACACTTGCTTTTGCAGCCGATTGCCACGAAAATAGTCCCCGTGCAGTGGTAAGTGCCGCCGCACTGGCCACTTGCCCGGACCTCGAGCAAGGGATGAAATGCCACTGTGATTCTATCAGTGGTATGCAACGGATTCCTTCCGAATACACCACCCGTAGAGCATAGAAAGTCACACATTATTCTGTTGTATGACCAGGTGCCAATTATGCAAAAACGTTCATGGGCAGAGCCCTACAAAATCAAAATGGTCGAATTGCTCAAGATGACCAGTCCAGAAGATCGCCGTAAAGCCATCCTAGCCGCCGGACTAAATACCTTCCTGTTGCGATCTGAGGATGTCTATATCGATCTGCTCACCGATTCCGGTGTCGGTGCCATGAGTGATCGACAATGGTCCGGCATCATGATGGGGGATGAGGCTTACGCCGGAAGTCGCAACTTTTACCACATGCGCGACACCATCGAGGCGTATTACAGCTACAAATATACAGTCCCAACACACCAGGGAAGAGGCGCTGAACACATCCTCAGCAAGATGTTGATCAAAGCGGGTGATTACATCCCCGGAAATATGTATTTCACCACCACGCGACTACATCAGGAACTCGCGGGTGCAACTTTCGTCGATGTCATTGTCGACGCAGCCCATGATCCAGATAACACCATGCCATTCAAGGGCAACGTGGACTTTGACAAGCTAAACGCCCTGGTTGATGACGTGGGTGCGGAAAAGATTCCATATATATGCATCGCTACCTGCGTCAATATGGCTGGCGGACAACCGATATCACTGCGAAATCTCAAGGAATTACGTGTCTGGTGCGACAAGCATGACATCCGCTTTGTGCATGACATGACCCGGGTTGCCGAGAATGCATATTTTATTCAGAAGCAAGAAATCGGTTATGCAGACAAATCGATTCAGGAGATCGTATACGAAATTTGTCAGTTAAGTGATATTGCCACCCAGTCTTCTAAAAAGGATGCCATGGTTAATATCGGCGGCTTCCTGGCAATGAATGATGCAGTGCTATACGAGGAAGCCTGTGCCCTGGTAGTGGTTTATGAAGGTTTACACACCTATGGCGGCATGGCTGGAAGAGATATGGAAGCACTGGCGATAGGTATTGTAGAGAGCGTGCAAGACGATCACATTCATGCCAGGGTTGGCCAGGTGGAATATCTGGGGCAGCGGTTAATGGATCATAACGTGCCCATTGTTCAACCCGTTGGCGGTCATGCTGTGTTTCTCAATGCCCGCAAAATATTACCGCATCTGCGCCAGGAACATTTCCCCGCACAGGCACTTTCAGCAGCTCTGTACCAGGAGTCCGGAATTCGTTCAATGGAAAGAGGCGTCGTCTCCGCAGGACGCGACAAGGATACCGGTGAGAATTATATGCCGCGCCTGGAATTGGTGCGACTGACCATCCCCAGGCGTGTGTACACTCAGGCGCATATGGATGTTACTGCTGAAAGTGTAGTCGATGTGATGCACAAAGCCGATCAAGTGAAAGGACTGCGATTTACCTATGAACCTGAATTACTGCGTTTCTTTCAAGCCAGATTTGAGGAGATCAATCCAGCATGAGTTAATGCTATGATCCGTTCAGGGCATGGATAACAACACTCAAGGGGAAAGATGCATGTCATGGCAGTCTGAAGTTGATGAACTGGAACGGCGTAAAGAATTGGCTCGCAAGATGGGTGGTCCTGAAGGCATTGAACGTCAGCACAAAAGAGGCAAGCTTACAGTACGTGAAAGGATTGATGCACTGGTGGACCCGGGTTCGTTCAGAGAATTTGGTGTGCTTGTTGGTACAGCCCAGTATGATAGTAACAATCAATTGGTTGACTTCACACCAAAAGCGGCGGTTGAAGGAACCTGCCAGCTTAATGGTCGCAAGGTACTACTGACGGGGGGTGATTTTACTGTCAGGGGAGGATCTGCCGGAGCGGGTGGTGGACTGGGATCTGAGCTTGCTTCAAATCGGCGGGCATTGGAATGGCGAATTCCATACGTTCGATTGCTTGATGCCGCCGGGGGTAGCGTGCGCTCATTTGAAGCGATTGGCAGAACCTATCTGCCGGATGGCAACGTCTGGTCTAGCATAGACGTACAACTGCTGAGCAAGGTTCCGGTGGTGTCTGCTGTGATGGGTTCTGTGGCTGGATTGCCTGCAATAAACGCCTGTCTTTCGCACTTTAGCATCATGGTCAAGGATACTGGTCAACTGTTCCCCGGTGGGCCGCCGGTTGTCAAGGCGTCGCTGGGTTACGACATTACCAAAGAGGAATTGGGGGGTGACCATATTCATGTTAAAGAAAGTGGCGTGATTGATAATCTGGCACAGAATGAGGAAGATGCATTTCGCCAGATTCGCCAATTTCTCAGCTATATGCCGCAGAATGTGTGGGAATTACCGCCCAGAATTGAATCAGATGATAGCCCTGATCGTGCCGATGAAGAAATGCTCTCCGTTATTCCCAGAAATCGGCGTCAGATTTTTAATGCCCACAAGATACTGGAATCGGTGCTGGATCGTGATTCCTTTTTTGAGCTTTCCCCTTTATATGGTCGTGCGCGTATAACCGGACTTGGACGTGCCAATGGTTATCCCGTGGGGGTGATGATTAACAATCCAAAATACCTTGGCGGATCAACAGATGTCGCCGCTGGCCAGAAGATAAGCAGGTTACTACAGCTCTGTGACACCTTTCATCTGCCGATCGTTTCATTTGCCGACGAACCAGGATTTATGGTGGGTCTGGAATCTGAGAAACAGGGGATAGAGAGAGCAGGTGCAAGGTTAGTCGCTTTGATATGCAACAGCAAAATGCCCTGGATTACGATTGTCATCGGACGACTGTATGGGGTAGCGGGTCAGTGCCACCATCGACCCAGTGGTGTTTTCCGCCGCTATGTTTGGCCGTCAGCGAGTTGGGGATCCATGCATATTTCCGGCGGCACAGCAGCAGCCTACCGAAGGGAAATCGAATCAGCCCCTGACCCGGAGGCAAAGCTCGTGGAGATTGAGGCAAGGCTGCAAGCCATTGCATCGCCATTCAGGACGGCCGAAGCAACGGGCCAGGATATTATCGATCCAAGGCATACCCGCAGATTGTTGTGTGATTTTGTAGAGGAAGTGCAAGGCGTTATCAAGACTCAGCTGGGACCGACGACGGCGCCTTATCTGCCCTAGTTAGCCTGATGTATTGATTCAGGTAGCAACCCCGCTCTGAGAAGGAGGCGGATAGGGCGTGCTAATTAATACCAACGGGTATAAGCTATTGTCAGGACCTGCTTGTTGACTAGAGGTGTTGCAATGCGCATGACATCCCGGTTCGTCAGACTGATGCTGCTGTTCGTTATTTTCTGTTACGGAATTCCCGCCAATTCCGAGGAATCCCCTGATGCACCTCCCGCTGGCGCCATTTGGTTGCTGCAGATAGATGATGCCATTGGACCTGCGATCAGTGACTATATCGTGCGCGGATTGCAGCGTGCACAGATGCAGCAAGCGGAATTGGTGGTCATTGAGATGGATACGCCAGGAGGCCTGGATACCTCGATGCGCGAGATCATCCAGGCTATTATTGCTTCAAAAGTGCCGGTCGTCACTTATGTCCATCCGGGCGGTGCCCGGGCCGCAAGCGCGGGTACCTACATTCTCTATGCCAGCCATATAGCCGCGATGACCCCCGCTACAAATCTTGGCGCAGCGACTCCTGTCCAGATAGGCGTGCCGTCTATTCCTATCGGTAATCCGGAAGACGAAGAAGACAACCAGGGACCCACGCCGACTACAATGGATATGAAGATGGTAAATGATGCCATTGCATTCATCCGCGGTCTGGCTGAACTCAGAGGGCGGAATGCTGATTGGGCCGAGAGTGCCGTTCGGGAAGCAGCGTCGCTATCGGCACAGCAGGCATTGCAAGAGAATGTTATTGATGTCATCGCCGCTGATTTGGATGAGTTGCTCCTGGAACTGGATGGATATGTCCTGGTCATTGAATCCGAGGAATACGTTCTCAACACGCAGGGCAGATATATACACGCTGAAGATCAGGACTGGCGTACTGAATTTCTTAAGGTAATTACAAATCCAAATCTCGTCCTTATTCTCGGCATGATCGGTTTTTATGGCATCATTCTGGAATTCTATAATCCCGGTGTTGGCGTACCAGGTGTGGTTGGAGTAATCTGCTTGTTGTTGGCTGGTTATGGATTGCAGATGCTGCCTGTTAACTACGCGGGATTGGCACTTATCATCCTCGGTATAGCACTCATGGTTGCCGAGGCAATGGCTCCCAGTTTTGGTATTTTCGGTTTTGGGGGAATCGTCTCATTTTTGATAGGATCTATTATTTTGATTGATACAGATTTCGGTGCATTTCAGATAGGGTTACCCGTGATAGCAGCAACAGGTCTGATTTCACTGGGATTCATCTTCATCACAATCAGCCTGGCGATGAAGATAAGAAAGAAGGATATCGTTACTGGTATACAAACCATGATTGGTATGGTTGGTGTTGCGATGGATGAATTTGAAGTGGAAGGGATGGTGAAGATTCGGGGAGAACTATGGAACGCTACCAGTGAATCCCCTTTGAGTAAGGGCGACCAAGTAAAGGTGGTAGACGTTAGTGGTTTGCGTCTCAAGGTAGAAAAAGGAGATCAGGTAAATGAGTGAAATTGTCGTCTGGGGGTTGTTGGGAATATTTATAATTGTAATTTTGTTGTACACGTTTCGCGTGTTGCGAGAGTATGAAAGAGGAGTGATCTTTTTTCTGGGCAGGTTCCAGACTATTAAGGGTCCCGGACTAATCATTGTGGTCCCGGTAATTCAACAAATCGTAAAAGTGGATCTACGCACGCGGGTATATGATGTTCCGACTCAAGATGTGATATCGCGTGACAACGTATCTGTTAAGGTGAATGCAGTTATCTATTTCCGTGTAGTTGATTCTGAAAAAGCAATTATCAATGTGGAAGACTATTTTGAAGCAACCAGTCAGTTGGCTCAGACGACACTGAGATCAATTCTTGGACAACATGAATTGGATGAAATGCTTTCCAGCAGGGATCGTCTCAACACGGGGATTCAAAAGATTCTGGATGAACAGACGGATGCCTGGGGAATAAAAGTCATCAATGTGGAAATAAAGCACGTCGATCTGGACGATAGTATGATCAGGGCAATTGCCAAACAAGCCGAAGCCGAGCGGGAGAGACGCGCAAAAGTGATCCATGCTATGGGTGAGCTCGAAGCATCAGCGCAGTTGTTAGAGGCGGCCAATGTATTGGCCCAACAACCCCAGGCATTGCAGTTAAGATATTTGCAAACATTAACTGAGATCGCAGGAGATCGAAGCTCTATTATTGTATTTCCACTGCCAATCGACTTGATTGAAAGCTTAAAAGGCACGGTAACTGCAGGCACCACCGGGGACGATGACACGACCTAATCGGTAGGGTCTGCTACCGGAGAGTTTGCCAGGAGCACGCGACTGAATCCAATTACTGCCGTAACCACCAGCAATGCGGCAATAAGAAATGGCGCGCCCGGGAAGTAGATCAGCGACTCTTGGAATGACTAGTCGAATGAGTCCCCCCTGAACCAGGGCAATCATGATGCCCACAAAGCCCAATGAATATCCGATTTCTTTAGTAGACCAATTGAATTTCTCGATTGTGTAGTAGGTCCAGACACTGGGATTCGCATCATGTGCAATCTGTAATAACAGCATCACACCAATCAATCCGAATACTACAGGATACTGCCGCATCTGGAATACGGCTCCGACCGGATTCGCACGTTTAAGGGAAAAGGAACGGCGATCCTTTTCCGGGAGTGACTCTGGCAGTATCAGATAGCCATAGCCCATGTTGAGAAATGCGAGCCCTGCGGCTGCAAAAAAAGGCACTCGTGCTCCGAACTCCCCCAAAATACCACCGATCACAGGACCGATTATAAACCCCAATCCCCAGGCAGCGCCGATTAAACCGAAGTTCTGAGCTTTCTCATCTGCTGAACTAACGTCTGCAACCTATGCATTTGCTGTAGTACCCGTAGCCCCGGCGACGCCCGCCAGAATTCTACCGACATACAACCAGAGTAATGAGGGGGCCATGCCCATGATGATGTAATCCACGCCAAATGCGAACAACGATATCAACAGTATGGGACGACGACCGAATCGGTCACTGAGATTGCCAAGTACGGGAGCGAAAAAGAACTGCATCAACGCATACAGGAACAGCAACCAACCCGCATATATCGCTGCACTACTGAGTCCTTCACCGGTCAGCTCAAGGATCAACTCCGGCATCACAGGTATGATTATTCCGAGGCCAACTGTGTCAATGAACACGGTGATCAGAATAAAAACCATCGCCTTTCGGCCTACTTTTGGAAACGGCATGGATGGTTGAATCAGATTGGTTGGTTACGACATTTATTTATTATTGTAGCCATGACGATAAGCACATAGTATTGGTGATGGTAAGCTATTCTGTCAGGTTAAATAAGGCTTAATTGCTGCAGACGATCCCCTGCCAATCCGAGTTCAAAGATGAGTTATGTAGATCAGCCAATTGACTTGCTAGTTGTTCTGGGTCCCACCGCCAGTGGCAAGACCCGGTTGGGAGTCGAATTGGCGCGGTTACTTGAAGGCGAGATACTCTCAGCCGACTCACGACAGGTATATAAGGGGCTTGACATCGGTAGTGGCAAAGACGTGGAAGAATATGGCGAGATTCCCTATCACCTGATCGATATTGTAGATCCCGGTTATGAATTCAATCTGTTTGCATATCAACGCCATTTCTTCGAGGCTTTCTCTCTCGTTCAATCCCGAGGCAAACTACCAATTCTTGTAGGGGGAACCGGGATGTATATTGATGCAGTGATTAATAATTATGAACTGGCGGCTGTACCAGAGAATTCACCGCTGCGCGAAGAACTCTCGACGTTGGATCATGATCAGCTCATCGAGCGCTTGAAGATTGTTCAGACACAGCTTCACAACACCACCGATCTGAAGCAAAGGTCCCGCCTGATCCGCGCCATTGAGATTGCTGAAAGCGGGAGGGAAGTTGCTGTCACGCCAGGGGAACGAGAGCAGCCATTAATTGTCCCTCTCGTGTTGGGTATTAAATTGCCTCGACCTGAATTGAGAAGGAGAATTACCCAACGCCTCAGAACTCGTTTGGAGAATGGTCTTATTGAAGAGGTGGCGGCGCTCCATCAACAGGGTTTATCGTTTGATACGCTCAATTTCTATGGGCTTGAATACCGTTATGTGGCTCAATTTGTTACTGGCAAACTAAATCGAAATGACATGTATCAGAAACTCAATTCTGCCATTCACCAGTTCGCTAAAAAGCAAGAAACCTGGTTTCGCAGAATGGAGAAACGTGGCACGATTATCCATTGGCTTGATGGCAACAAGAATCTTTATACTCAAGCGCTGCCAATACTGGAACAGCACGGATTGACTAGCGGAAACTAAGGGTTCCGGCCTCTTTGAGATGGATCGCAGGTGTTCTTGGCCTACTATGGTAGCGTTAAACAGCTTGTAGTGAATTCGATCAGGTTGCCTGGATCTGCAAAACTGGAATTTCCGGTGGGCCGCATCCGGACAAGAACTAATTAGTCTCGATGCAATTTTGAACCCGGCGCATAATAACGTTGTGCCCAGATGCCATCACCAGATTCACCTTCCAGAGGCATTCGCCAGCTTCTCACTCTGGCTTGCTCAAGCACTACTTTATATAACCCTCGTGCCTGATCGATAGTATCCTGAATGTAGGCTTCAGCCCCCTCCGGGGGTACATAGCGTAACGCGATGCGACGATATCGATCTCGCCATTGGTCATCTTCACCCAGGTCATGTATCAACTCGGCGGCGGCATCGATCACAACTTTTCGATAAGGCAGGGATTGTTCATCAATACATAGTGCGACACGTGGATCACGACGCAGACAGGCGAACCACTCCGACTTTTCCCGTGGCGTGAACCAGATCGCATCGTCTTCATAGATGAACCAGATAGGTGTAACCAGAGGAGAACCATCCTCACGGACAATGGCAATCCGCATAAGAATGCCCGGTTCAGATAGAAATGTCGTCTGTTCTTGCTGCGTCATTCTTGGCATAGCGTTTCTCTTTTTATCAATGTCAGACCCGCTGTAGGATATTTGAATCCGGGTTATTTCTTATCGCCCAACCGTTCAAAAAGTGGTGCCCTCTGTTCAATGTAGGAGAGTACACCCTCAACAGCGTCAGGATGGGACAGTGCTTGCCATTGAACCACATCCGCTTCTCGTAGCGCTTGTTCATACATGGTGCCTGCATGGCGGTACACCAATCGCTTTGTATGCGCCATGGATCCCGGCGATACCATTGCAGCCAATTCCCGTACATAGTCACAGGCCTCTTGCAACAGCGTTTCGGGTTCGGTCAGGTATTGCACCAGCCCCAGTCGATACGCCTCATCTGCCTGAATCTTGCGAGAACTCCACAGCATATCCAATGCGGCACCGGTACCCACCAGACGTGGCACAATCCAACTGGTGCCATGTTCTGCAATTAGACCACGTTTACTGAAAATCGAAATGAAACTTGCATCCGAGGATGCAAAACGTACATCACACAGACTAGCTAATACGAATCCTCCGCCAGCGGCTACACCGTTGACCGCAGCTATAATCGGCTTTTCAACTGCCCACAGATAGGTAAACAAACCAGGAATTTCTTCACTGGATTCCTCGGCGGTTCTTGAGCTGGCGCCTCGCGCGGTTGCTTCAAGTACCTCGGCATCCAGACCGGCGCAAAAACCACGTCCTTCTCCGGTAATGATGATCCCCACTACCCGACGATCATGTTGAGCCTGTTCAACTGCCTGGCGCAGTTGTGTCAGAGTCTCATGAGTAAATGCATTCAGTTTGTCGGGTCGATTAAGACGGATTATCGCAACGGGATCATCCACTTCATAGATAATGTCAGTTGGTGCGGACATGGCCAGGTTCCTTTTCTAATCTGATTGTAGGAGAGGCTGGCACAGACTGACGAAGAAGGATCATATTGTCAATCAAATCGGCAAATGTACGGCAGCGCTGACTGGTGGCGGTCTTGGCTGTCGGTTCAATGCCGGTAAATTGTGGTAGGTATCTAAATAGGTAAAACGTGAGTTTCCTTTATTTCTTCCATCACCACATAGGTTCTGGACTCATTGACGCCGGGCAATGTAAGAATAGTTTCACCCAGCAGCTTGCGGTAGGCCGCCATGTCAGCGACGCGGGCCTTTATCAGGTAGTCAAAGCTGCCGGACACCAGATGACATTCGAGCACCATCGGTAAATCCTTCACTGCCTCCCTGAATTCGTCAAACACATCAGGAGAGGTTCTAATCAATGATATCTCCACGAAAACCAGCAATTCCAGATTGAGCCGGTGATGATCCAGTTTTGCATAATATCCCTGTATATAGCCAGTGGTCTCCAATGCCTTGACCCGTTCTGAGCATGGTGTTGCACTCAGGTTTACGCGCCGGGCCAGTTCAGCATTGGTAATCCTCGCATTGGATTGCAGTTCCCTGAGGATATGTTTATCCAATCGGTCTAGTGGTTTGCTCTGTATTTTCATAAAAAAGTTCACATATATCTTATAGATATTACTTAAAATCGAGTATACCACCATATATATGAACTATTTTAGTGAGATAACCTTACAGCCTTGACATATACTTATATCGAGCGCTGGTGAAGAAAATCGAGGATCCAATATGCTCATCGGAGTGCCAAAAGAAATTAAGAACAATGAGTTTCGGGTCGGCCTGATCCCTGCAGTTGTGAGGGAATTAGTGCACCACAGGCACAAGGTCGTGGTTGAAACCTGTGCCGGTATGGGCATAGGAGCTGAAGATTCAGACTATCTACAAGCCGGCGCAAAAATTTTGGATACGGCTGCCAAGGTGTTTGATTCAGCGGACATGATCGTAAAGGTTAAGGAACCTCTGTCCAACGAGCGCAAGATGCTGCGTCGAGACCAGACCCTGTTTACCTATCTGCATCTTGCACCGGACTATGAGCAAACCGCCGATCTGGTTGCAAGCGGTGCCATTTGTATTGCTTATGAAACTGTCACGGATGCAAACGGGCATCTGCCGTTATTGGCCCCCATGTCTGAAGTCGCCGGGCGTATGTCGATTCAGGCCGGTGCCAGATGTCTCGAAAAGGAAAATGGCGGCAGCGGCATATTGCTGGGCGGGGTACCGGGTGTTGCTGCTGCTAAAGTACTTATATTGGGCGGTGGCGTCGTTGGATCAAACGCTGCTCAAATGGCAATTGGTTTGGGTGCGCAGGTGACCATTCTGGACAAATCCCTTGAAGTACTGCGTCACCTGGATCTGCAATTTGGCAATCGTTTGCAAACCGTTTATTCAACTCAGGATGCTGTTGAGAAGTATGCCCTGGACGCAGATCTCATCATCGGTGGGGTGCTGATACCCGGTGCTTCAGCACCGAAGTTAATTACCGCTGAAATGATTAAACGGATGCGTACGGGCTCCGCAGTAGTCGACGTGGCAATTGATCAGGGTGGCTGCTTCGAGACTTCTCATGCCACGACACATGCTGATCCAACCTATATTGTAGACGGTATCGTTCACTACTGTGTTGCTAACATGCCGGGTGCAGTTGCCAGGACATCAACCTATGCGTTGAATCATGCGACACTACCATACGTATTGGAACTGGCAGACAAAGGTATTTGCAAAGCGCTCAAGTCAAATTGTTATTTGATGGAAGGTCTTAATGTCTGCAAGGGACATGTGACTAACAAATCGGTTAGTGAGGTACATGCATTCGATTACATGACACCAGAAACCGCACTGGCCCTCTGAATCCGGTGTAATTATTGGTCCCGGGATCGATCAAAATCCCCCGGTGCAGTGGGGATTGGCGGATCAAATGTTCGATCATCGCTCATTCATTGACCCAACGTTGACCAAACACGGTGCTGTAATTTGGTGCCGCTACCTCCAATTGCATGTCCTTTGCACCTGCCATAGGACCAAATTGCTGCTTGATCGGAATTACCCCGGCCCATACAGGTAGATCCATATCCCCTACATCATCCACCGGATCACCCGTCCTGACTTTGACTGAAACTTCGTCAAGCGCGATCCAGAACAGATCCGTTGCCTTTAATTCCTTGTTATTGGGTGCCCTGACTGTAGCCCAGCGCCCAGGCGCAATATGTTCCATGAAGTGTTCCAGTGCAGACAGGCGATCCGTTTCATTATCGACATGATGCATAGGCCCCAATATTACTGCAGAGCGATAATTTGCGCTGTGGTGGAAGGCTGAGCGCGCCATGACCAATCCATCTAACAAGGTGACTGTGACGCATACACTGGCACCGGATTTAAGTATTTTTAACATCCTGCTTCCCGTCGAGCCGTGTACATATAGTCTGTTCTCATTTCTCCAGCAAAGAGTGGGAATCACAAAACTCTGTTCGTTATCAGTGAAACCCAGATGACAGATGAGAGCTTCATCCAGGATCTGATTGAGAATTTCCCGGTCAAATACTGCGCGCGTCGGGACCCTGCGGATTCTGGTTCTGTTACTCGTCTTCACTTTGGACATTGGCTAGTATTCCATTTACCTGGCATTGATGGGTTCAGAGCTTATCAGATGATCCAAGACAAGGCACAACCCGCAGGGAATGGCGAGTTCTTGGCAAGGGTTTGCGACGGCCAACGGCTTCTCGGCTCGCTGAACCCAGCAATTCCAGGTAGATGGAGTACTAATTCTCTGGAGGATGAAAGTCAGATGGCACAGATCGTCTGCTCAATTGCCATATTTTCTCTCGAAAAGTATTCGGCGTTAATCTAAGAATAAGTTGAGCCAGCATAACAAACAGGACGGTCACGAGATTCGCTGCACCGTTTTTGTACAGATACCAGCGTAAGTGGCATTCGTTTTTCAGGTTTTGCCATCCTCCGCGCCGATGCATGGTATCCAGATTGAAGCGGTAGTATTGCAGCGGTTCGGTCAGATTGTGGAACTGCACACCTGCAACCAGGAGTTTGCACCACAGGTAGTAGTCCTCCAGATATTTGAGATCAGGATAGCCACCTGCTGCTTTAATAATTTTGGTTCTGAAACACACAGCGGGATGATTGATCGGATTGCGAAACACGAACTGTCGGCGGATGTCTGTATGGTTGACCAATACTGGTTTCAATCGCCGGGCTGTTTCTGGTTTCTGATCGAATTCGTACATTGCCGCGCTCAGAACACCGACATGGGGATTGGCATCCATAAAGTCTATCTGTCTCTTGAATCGATCCTTCACCGCGATATCGTCGCTGTCCATGCGCAGGACATATTCACACTCACAGAACTCGAGCCCGCGATTTAGCGCAGTGATCAACCCCTGATTCTTTTCGAAGGCAATCACCCGGAATAAGCCAGCGTGATTTCCCACATAGCGGGATATCACGGCATCCAGTTCATCACCCAGAGGTCCGTCTTTGATCAGAATAATGCTGTTTGGGTGAGCGGTCTGGTGAACGATACTATTCAGACACACATCGAGAAATGCCGCTTTCTCTTTCGCGTATACGCTGATTAATACATCTGCAGAGCCCACTTCATTCCTGGCCGAAGGTTATTCAGATTAAAACAGACACATAGTACTCGCTGGACAGCATTTAAAACAAATCATCTGGACCGGATTTGATCTTGCAATGTGGTTGGAGCGATGTTTTGCTAGGCATTATCAGGAGATCTGGTAACTGATCCCACAATGTACGGGGTCGGATCCATGTGCAGATTCCGCAACAAGATACTACAGGCCAACGATTTGTTATGACAAAAGTAGCGCAAAACCCGGTAGTCACTATTGTGACTGCCCTTATGTTTCTGATACTGGCCGCGTGTAAACCGGCAGAGGAGAATACTCAGGTGTTGACCTCAATCCCGCAACCACCGGTGGCGGTCAAGATTCCGAAGCTTCTAACCATCCACGATGATCCGCGAATTGATGAATACTACTGGATACGTGATGACGATCGAAAAGATAAACAAGTATTGGATCTGCTGAAGAAGGAGAACGAATACACACGGCAGGTCATGGCGCATAGCGAAGCGCTGCAGGATTCTCTGTATGCAGAGTTGACCAGCAGATTGACGGTCGATGACCAGACAGTGCCGATTAAAAAACAGGACTACTGGTACTACCGGGAATTCAGAGAGGGGGGTGAATACCCTGTTTATTTACGCAGGCCGGATGATTTTGATCGACGCAATGATATCGAAGTCCTTTTGGATGCCAACTCTTTATCCAAGGGGCATGAATTCTATAATTTGGGAAACTGGGCTGTAAGTTCGGGACAAAATCTGATCGCATATGCCGAAGACTTTGTCAGCCGGAGGTTGTATACCATTCGCGTTAAGGATCTTGATGGCGAAAAGCTGTTTTCCGAACAGATCCCAAATACCTCGGGTGACATTGCCTGGGCTAATGACAACAAGACATTCTTTTATGTAAAAAGGGATTTGCAGACCCTGTTACCGTATCAGGTATACCGGCATTATATAGGTGCAGATCCGGCAACTGATGCACTGATTTATGAGGAAACTGATAAGAAATACTCGACTCACGTGTATAAGAGCCGTGACCTGGGTTTTGTGATTATTGCCAGTAAAAGCTCGCTGTCCTCTGAATATCGTTTGATTGACGCCAACCATCCCGAACAGGAACCCATGGTTTTTCTGGATCGGGAAGCGGAGCACGAGTATACGATTCATCCGCATGGCA
Source organism: Gammaproteobacteria bacterium (assembly GCA_030123805.1). Taxonomy (GTDB): domain Bacteria; phylum Pseudomonadota; class Gammaproteobacteria; order Pseudomonadales; family Azotimanducaceae; genus JASJXV01. The sequence continues at coordinate 24,128 of JASJXV010000013.1, read as the reverse complement.
AGGTCTTTTACATCAGAACTAATTGGCAAGCCAAGAACTTCCGTTTGATGAAAGTAAACAGGCAGGATACCAACGACAAGGACAAGTGGGTTGAGGTAATTCCTGCCAGAGAAAATGTATTATTGGAGGATGTTGAGGTTTTTGATAATTATCTGGCAGTAAACGAACGGGATAACGGTCAGACAATGCTGCGGGTAATAGACTCCGCAACCCTCGAAAGTAGAAATCTGAGTTTTCCTGATCCTGTCTACTCAACATCATTTCACTCAAATCCTGAGTTGGATACCTCCAGACTAAGATACCGATATTCAAGTTTGACCACACCCGACTCCGTCTATGAATATGACATGCAGAACGGGGGCACGCGGCTGTTGAAGCAAGATGAAGTTGTTGGGGGATTTGAGCCCTCCTGGTACAAATCAGAGCGGATATTTGCCACGGCAAGAGATGGCACTCGAATCCCTGTGTCAATCGTTTACAGGAAAAATCTTCGCAAACATCGAGCTAATCCACTCTACATACATGCTTACGGTGCATATGGATATTCAAGCGAAGCGTCATTTGGCAGTGCGCGTCTGTCACTCCTGGACAGAGGTTTTGTCTATGCGATCGTGCATGTTCGTGGTGGAGAGGAAATGGGTCGGCAATGGTATCTGGATGGCAAGATGCTGAAGAAGCGAAATACTTTCTGGGACTTCATCGATGCGACCCGGTTTCTGGTAGATGAGGGATATGGGGACAAGGACAAGGTTTTCGCATCCGGTGTTAGCGCCGGTGGGCTGCTTATGGGTGTGGTAGCCAATGAAGCACCTGAGTTGTACAAGGGGATCATTGCGCATGTACCGTTCGTCGACGTTGTTACGACCATGCTGGATGAGAGCATACCGCTTACTACGGGTGAGTTTGACGAATGGGGTAATCCCCTGGACAAGAAATACTATGAATATATGCTGTCATATTCACCCTATGATCAGGTAAAAGCCCAGCATTATCCCAATATATTTGTAACCACCGGGTTGTGGGATTCTCAAGTCCAATACTATGAACCCGTCAAGTGGGTAGCAAAACTCAGAGACATGAAGCTTGATAACAACCTGGTATTGATTGATATCAACATGGATGCAGGACATGGAGGTGCATCAGGACGCTACAAGAGGTACAGAACAACGGCACTTGAATATGCGTTTGTTCTGGATCTTTTGGATATCGGAGAATAAATCTGTCTTGGGATCAAGTTTATGCAGCTGACTCAGGTAAGAGATGTGCCGATACCGCAAGATCAGGTTTGGGCGGCGATTACTGATGCCCGGATACTACAAGCCTGTATTCCAGGTTGTGACTCCCTGGAGAGGGTATCGGCAATTCAGTACAACATTCATGTTGTTACCAGGATAGGACCCCTGAATGCAACATTTAATGGTGAGATGCGATTGGAGAACATGCATCCACCGGATTCTTATACCCTGGTTGCCATTGGCAAAGGCGGCGTGGCGGGCGTTGCCAGAGGGGAAGCGCATCTAAAGCTTTCGCCAATTGAAGTGGATGGTCAAGAAGGCACCAGGCTTAGTTATACCATTAACGCCGTGGTGGGCGGTAAACTGGCACGGCTGGGTTCCAGGCTGGTTGATGCAGTGGCAATGAAGATGGCAAACCATTTTTTTGAAAAATTCATCCTGCAGATAACAGCAGCCCGTAATAAGGAGTTAGACCAACAAAATTAAAGAAGACGTTACCCTTACATTAGCGGGACAAGAACATCTGCAATGCATCGCCAGGGATGGAAACGACAGTTTCCGGTGGGCCGCCTCCGGACAGGAACTAACAAACTATTCCGTTGCTCGCAAGTAACTTGACTGCAGCCTTTACCAAAACTACAATGGCGCGCGGTCCAAAAAGCAATAAGAACGTTATTCACTTATTGATCGGGAATTCGAATATATACGACTAATTAGCAATTTGAGTAGTATGCTGAGGAAGCTGCGTCAAGCAGCTAACTGATTATCGGACCTTCACTATCGGTTTGTGTTATCTAACCGTCAGAAAATTACACAATTTTTGAAAAATCACACTCTACTATTTGGAGGAGTTTTATGCGTTTGAGTTATAAGTCATACCTGTCCGGGCTTGCAAGACCGATTGTTGGGCTTGCGGTTCTAAGCCTTGCACCCGCAGCTAATTTGGCTGCAGAAAACTTTGCCGGGCAAGTAATTGAAGAAGTCGTCGTTACCGGTTCCATCATCAGGGGAACACCCGTTGATGCCGCTACCAATGTGTCTGTCTATGGCCGTGAAGCACTGAGCATGCAAAACACACCCTCCATAGTCGACTTCACCAAGAACCTGAGTTTCAGTTCAGGTGTTGATGGTGATGCCGATCAATTCCAGTCTAACGCGACCGAGGGACTAGCCAATGTAAACTTGCGAGGCCTTGGGCCAGCACGTACTCTGGTGCTGATTAACGGACAAAGACAAGTCGGTGTTCCAGTACGCTTGGGAGCAGGTCGCTTTGTCGATATCAACAACATTCCAGGCGCGGCCATTGAAAGGATCGAAATCCTTAAAGAAGGTGCTGCGGCGACTTACGGATCAGACGCCATTGGTGGTGTTGTGAACTTCATCACGCGTAAAAATTTCCAGGGTTTTGAAATTGTCGGCGGCTTCACCGATATCCAGGATAGTGATGGCGACGCGAACATAAGTGCAATATTTGGCACCCAGATAGGCGAATTTGACTGGGTGACATCTTTCGGTATATCCACCCGTTCGGAATTATCCCAGAGAGATCGTTTGTGGTCCGCAAACACGGATGGCAGTGCATTCCCGTACGGAGGTTATTCGACCATCGGTAACCCCGGTACTTTCTACCCGTTTTTAGATACCAATCCAAATGCAGACGGTTACGGCATTGACACCATTATTGGCGCTTTCGCCGACCCGGGATGTGAGGATGTCGGTAGTTTGATAGCAAATGGCACCTGCAACTTCCAATACACTCAATTTGATAACCTGGTGGAAGATGAAGAACATTGGCAGCTCTTCTCTGAAATTAACGGCGAACTGGCGAATGGATCTCTGTTGCACGTGGAATTCCTGTACGCGGAAACAGACCTGCCAAATTGGGCCACATCGCCTTCCTATCCGCCACAGAAAATATTCGACCCGGTGCAGATAGTTAGGCCTGACCATCCAGGTTGGGATGGGTTCTTCAACACCTTTCCGGATATCCTTCCGGCATTACCGGTACCACCCAGTTATTTAATCTTCCGGGGCAGGGTAAATGGTGCCGGTGCTGCCGGTCCACGAACCGCGATACGAGAATATGAGACCTGGCGCCTGGCGGCATCACTGGAAGGAGATTTCAATGATGACACTTATTACACGGTCTCTTTTTCACGCTCGCACTCGGAAGGCGGGTATGGATCGGTAGACGCGTCTATTTCCAAAACCAAGCTGGCATTCAACGGCTATGGTGGTGAAGCTTGTGGTGCCACCCTGGATAACGACGAATCTATTGTATCCAATGGTGCAATAGCGGGTCAGGGTGGTTGTGAATGGCTCTACCCGTTCTCCACCGCGATACAAGCTGGCTATTGGGGTCAATTCGTAAATCCCAACTTTATCCCTGCACACGAAAACTCGCAGGAACTACTGAATTGGATTGATGAGAGTTGGGAACAACGTGGCGAAAATGACCTGACCACGTTAGAAGTCATTTTCCAACAATCTGTGGACAATATTGACGTGGCTTACGGTGTGCAAATCAGACATACCCGGGTTAGCCAGGATCCAGGCGATCTGAACAACCTGGAAATCAATCCTTGCCGCGTACCCGGTTACCTCGACTGTCAGAACAAAACCGGATTACACAGCTTCCTGGGTGCCTCAACGCCCTACGATCTGGATCAGACGGTCTACGCCGGTTTTGCAGAAGCAGCATTCGAACTGGGGGACAATCTGGCCGTGCAAGCTGGTGTGCGCTATGAAAATTACGGTTCTGAGAAGGAAACTTTTGATCCGAAATTGTCCATTCAATATCATTTATCGGATAACCTGTCGTTACGTGCTTCGGTACAGACAACTTTCCGTGGACCCACACCGAATGATGTAAGCCCAGGTTCGACCACTGCACTTGCTTACGTCGGCGCTACCATTGCATTTAAGGCGATTGACACCTTCGGTAATCCAGATCTTGATCCCGAAGAGGCATTTACCTACAACTTTGGTCTTGTCTACAGTGGTTATAACCTCAATGCGTCGATCGATTACTGGGCTTTCGATTTTGAAAATCCAATCATCGTCGAGTCATTCGAGCAAATCGCCGCCGCTTATGCAGCCGGTGGCACACCGAAAGAATCAGTGCAAAAACAGATCACCTGTCAGGGTGGCGTGACCGATGGTTCCTGTGCGGCATCGGGAATTGAGCGCATCCGCACAAATATCGTCAATGGCCCGCGCACCGAAACGGCTGGTATCGATGTCTTTGTTGACTACGCTCTGGAACTGGCTGGTACACAAATTACCCTGGGCCTGGAAGGTACTTACACGCTGCGATATGACGTGGATGCATACTACTTGAACGGTACCAAGATAACGGATGCTTTCGAAGCTGCGGGATTTTACAACTACGAAAATGGCGTACGTCCAATCCAGGACCTGAAGATGAGAGCTCACGCAAATATCGAATTCGGCCGTTATAACTTCTTGACCTATGTGAACTATGTCAGTGATTATGAAGATCGAAGAGCGGGAGTTCAGGCATTCAATGGTGGAACTATTGACAGTCAAACCACCGTCGATTTTCACTATACAGCTAATTTCATGGATGACACTCTGTCTGTGACACTTTCTGCCATAAACGCATTTGATGAGGAACCACCGGTTGCCTATGGTGACCTGATGTATGATGGCTATACTCACAGTGCGCTGGGAAGAATGATTAAACTTGGTTTCAGAAAGGATTTCTGATCTATGCCGAGGCAATTCTTCTTCAACTTCTAAATAAGGGCGGCAGAAATGCCGCCCTTTTTTTAATGATGAGTTCTTATCCGGGAACGCATGATATAAAAGTGAAACATCGCGAATAGGTTTCTTTCCGTAAAGTGCCGGGTTTACAATAGAGCGATCAGACATGAGGTGCGCTCAATTTCGGATTATGAAGCTGCTATTTCTTATAAAAAGCCTAGGCAACTTCCTGCCTATCCTACTTGTTGCAACGCTTATTGGCTGTGGTGACGGGGGTGGGAGCACCCGGAATCCACCTCCTGTGCTACCAGAGGGTACAACACTCGATGCAGGCAACAGTCCTGCAGGTCCAGAGGTCGACGACCCGGATTCGAAGCTGTATGTGTTTGATCAACCGGGCATGCGGGCGCTGGCTAGACCCTATATCGGGTTGACGCCTTATGCAGATGTCATCGTTCCCTGTACCGTTACGCTAAAAGAGGGTGAAGAGTGCAATTTGAATACCCTCCCGCTGTTGGGTATGGAGACAACTAATCCGACTGTTGGACAGGTGATGGAACGTGTTGTGGTATCACATGAATGGATGGGAGCGCGCTTCCAACAGGTCCTGGAAACCATGCCTCCTGTAATCAGACTAATGACACGGGGCCTCACTGCTATCGTCATCTCTCACGACGTCAGACCCTCTTTCTATACTACCCAAACTGGCGCTATGTATCTGGATCCGGCAGGTCTGTGGCTAACTCTGGACGAGAAAGCAGTCGTCGATACAGCGCCTGATTTCAGGAGTGAGTTCGGCAAGGCCCTGGATTTCAGCATGTTCTGGCGTTACACATTGAATCAGGCGCATGTGACAAGGTTACCGGATGATAGAGACAGAACCGTGGATGAAATCAAATACAGAATGGCGTCGCTGTTATTTCACGAATTAGCACATGCAAACGACTTCTTTCCACCTGACCAGTTACAAAATCTGGATCCAACGGTAGCAATCTGGCGTGCTGTTACTTCGGGTACCCGGCCTTCCAATCTTCTGGCAGCTCAGTATGGACTTCAATCCCAGACCATGAAGTCTCTGGCACGCGTGAGTTTCCTTGGAGCTGCCGCTACCGCGACTCAGAGAGCCTACACGTCTGAGGATATAGCTCAGGAATTTCCACCTGACACGGCCAGTGATTATTACAGCTACAGTACTGAGAGAGAAGATCTGGCGATGCTGTTCGAAGAGCTGATGATGCTTTACAGCTTTGATGTGGATCGTGATGTTGCTGTGACGAACTTACCTGATAGCAATTTCTGCGAGGATTACATCGTTTCCTGGGGACAAAGAAACAGAATACTTGAATCCGCTGTTACCAATCGCGCGTTATTTGTAGTGGCTGAAGTATTGCCGGAGTATCTGTCACTGGTGGAAAGTTTTTTGTTAACCCGATCGGATGGCCCGACCATGATGATCCCCGGTAACGACTGGTGCATGAATAGATTTCTTGATCCGTCAGATGCCAGTAGAAGCCTGAGAGCGCGAGAATCGAATGAAGTTCACTCTGCAGACAGGTTGATTCCCTATCTGTAAATTTGAGCAAGTCGGCGGAATATTCACAATACGGGTAAAGCTACAATTGCTGCAAGTGTTTAACAAACTTTTCCAGTATTTCATAGGGTTGACAACCAACCACCATTAGATCCTTACAGGTAAAAGTGGGGACGCCAGTGACACCTGCATGATGGGCGCGCCGCCAGTCATCATCAACTGCCTGCTTGAATTCCCTTTGCTCAATTGCGCGCCTGGCCTGATTCGAGTCAAGGCTGATGGATTCTGCTATATCGACTAACGCATCTATCTTTGACAGATTGATGTTGTCAACGAAGTAGGCCCTGTAAAGCCGATCATGAATGGCGTCACCACCCGGCTGTGTATCAGCCCACTTTCCCAGTTCCTGCGCCAGTCGACTGTTGTAGGTCATGGTGCGGTCGCCATAAGGCAACCCGGCTTCAGCCATTAGCGATTTCATTCTGGTTCTGAAGCCGTCCAGGTCTGCCTCCCTGTCTTTGAACAAGGCCGCCAAGGATATCCCCTCCACAGGCGTCTCCGGGTGGAGAGGGAAGTGGATCCATTTTACCTTGACCGCATAATTTTCCTTGAGCTTGTCAATACTAACAGTACTGAGATAGCACCAGGGTCAGATGTAATCTGTAAAGATTTCCAGTATCACAGGTTCCTGCATGGTTTGTGCCTCTTGATTCACTTGCAAATATTCAACGCGGGTTTGTTACGAATTCTATTTCTTAGTGCAGTTGATGATATGTTCTTTCTGAACCTGCTTGCAGGCACCTGCTTGCAGATTTCACTGAGTCTGCCCGGTAATACCACATCATTGAGTGACAAGAATTTAGCATCGACTTCACGCCCAAACACCAGAAATCTGCAACCCTGATCTCTAATGGCATCTATCGCGCGCAGGTACTTATCGGTTTCATCATCATAGTAATGAGGGTCGGCTATGCGAATAATGGTATCGATGCCGACAGCGAAAGTAACACCCGGGAACAAAGATGCCTTCGCAACGAAAGTGGGTGCACGCGTAAACCAGAGTGGATATTCATGCACCAGACGCTCGATTCTGTATTCCATTTCCAGATAGTCCAGTGGCAACTTGTCCAGATTGATTGCACAAACCTCCAAATGGGTTTCCTCACCGGTAATTTCCGATGCCAGGGCAGCTATCAGTCTATGTCCCTCGTGGAGAGGATTAAATGCCCCGGGAAAGAGTGTTTTGACTGAGTCCGCCGTCTGTTTGCCGGCGACTCTTAAACGATCTATCCGTCCGGTAAAAAGAGCCTGCAGATCATCATCTGCTGCTGATTGTTCATGGATAACCGGTTCTTCCTTAGTGAGATCAACAGGTATTTGCTGCGAGGAACCACAAATTCTTGCCATGGCATTGAGTATCATATTGCAAGCAATCGATTCCTCCTGGTTTCGATTTCGCAAACCCTTGCCAAGTTTGACAGAAATACTCTGCGTTGATTTGCAAGTTTGCACCCCTATATGGATCCTATGCAGCCCTCTTCGCTGACGATCCGTAATCAGAGATGCAGTACATGATATCCCGGCAAGGCATGCCGCATCCGCATCCGGGTGCAGTTCTCTGGCCCTCTGGTAGCTGGCCATAGCCATAGCTCGAGCGGTTTTTTCGTTACATGCCTGGTCAGGGGCCTTTCCCAAAAAACTTGCCATTGCCGCAGCGGAGTATGGGACCACTGCCTCCAGCAAGGTCCGGGAGGCACCCGGTACCTGCAATAATTGTGAAACGGCATCACTACCCCCGCCACTTATTGCTATGACAAACTGCATCGGACTGTCATGGATCTCGTCAATTAACTGCAATAGGAATTACCAGAATAATTTCGACATATAAAGAATACCAAATCCGGGGCTGTCTCCAGGCCTTTCACCTGGAACCCGATCAATTCATCTTTACCCGTACCCATTGTATAATATTCGGAAATATTGCGAATACCATCATGTACCTGAAGACGATTTTAATTCTAATTTGCTTATCGCTTTCCCATGCGGTCAGGGCTGAAGAGTATGAACCCCCAACCATGTCACCGGAGGATCTGAAAAACTACCAATTCAAGGATCAACCGGAAAGAACTGCGATGAGTGTTGACGAGCTTTCACTCGGTCAACGTTTCGCTATGTCCCGACAAAGAGGCGAAGTTAAAGACCTCATCAGTCGTCATCTGGGAATCATGGCGCTGCGCGGAAATAGTGATGACCTGCCGGTTTTGCAGCAGTTAGTGGAAAAAAGAGTCGTGAAAGATGATGATGTAGAGGTCTGGCAGGCAATCGGGGTAGTCATCGGCGACCTGATGGCAGACGAATTTGATTTACATTGGGTACGTGTTGAAGATGAATATGGGGTGAGCAAGGCACTTCAGTTGCAGGACACCATGAATTTTGTTTTTCCGGTTACTTTGTTATCCAAACGCATTCAGTTTGGTCAAAAGATCGATATCCCGGCGATTTATGAGAAACTTCGCGCTGACATCGAAAGCTTCAAGGCCTATGAGAGTGGTGTACCACGCCTGAGATTACCGGGGGCAGAACGTTTATCCGTGGATAATATCTAAAAAATATATTTTTTTTGCTGCCATGGGCAGGAGTAATCGTTAGAATAGCTGCTAAATAATTAGTGAAATAATTAAATGATCAAGAAAACTCTAAAATTTTTCCTGGTAGATTTCCCGGTAAACATTCTGGGCGATCTGTTTGAACAAACACTCATAATGCAGGTTTTTATCGTCTGGGGTTGGTTGTGCATTCTCATCATGTTGACGAGTTTAGGCCAATCTGTTGCCGTACTAATGTGATATACAAAGTGCTCTGACGAAAAATCCACGACAGCGTAATCGCCTCTGTCACGGAGTTGACAGTATTTCATCCAGCTTCGTCATCACCTTATCCCCGAAATCCTCAGTGGACAGAATTTCAACACCTGAGTCTTTGGGTGAGAGATCTGCTGTGGAGTAACCTGCCTCGAACACACTTCGCATGGATCGCCAGACTGCGTCGGCTTCTGCTTGAAGCTTGAGGCTCATATCCAGCAGCATGGCCACGGAACCAATCATGGAATAGGGGTTCGCAATATTCTTGCCTGCTATGTCAGGCGCAGAGCCGTGCGATGGTTCATAGTAAGCTTTGTCAGGTCCGATACAAGCGGATGGCATCAGTCCCAGAGATCCCAGAATTCCGCCACCCTGATCACTGAGGATATCACCGAACATATTTTCCATGACCATCACATCAAATTGGCCCGGGTTAAGGCAAAGCGCGGTGGCCGCCGCATCTACCAGCAGATGTTTCACTTCAACACCCGGATAATCGTTTCGAACTTCATCCAGAACTTCATTCCATAACACGCTTGAAATCAACACATTGCTTTTATGGATGTTATGCAGGACCTTTTTGCGTTTCTCCGCTTGCTGAAAAGCGACATGCAGAATCTGGCTAATTTGAGTTTCATCATACTCGAGCGATTCCTTCACATATCTGAGTCCCTGCGCATTGACGCCGCGGTCCTTTGCACCGAAATACAACCCGCCTACCAGTTCTCTAATCAGAAGTATGTCAATACCGTCACGGATAATTTCCGGTTTCAACGGGGAAAAGTGCGCCATATTTTTCGATAGATAAATTGGTCGAAAATTGGCGTAAGTGTTGTATCTTGCTCGTAGCGGTAATATGGCACCTCGCTCGGGTTGTTCATTCACAGGGATTTTTTGCGACTCCTCATGACTCAAACCGACCGGTCCCTTCAAAATTGCATCAACCGAGTCACATATCTCTTTAGTCTCATCAGGAAAAGCCTTGCCCGTCTCGAAATATGCAGATGCACCGAATTTCGCGGAGATCAGTTCAAAATCCAGATCCCGGTGTTTTTTCAGGACATCGAAGACCCGAACCGCCTGTTTCATTATCTCAGGTCCTATGCCATCCCCGTCCAGGATCGCTATCTTGAATGAGTTGCTGGTCATCTGATTCTCCTGCTGATTAACGAGCGTACCCCGTTAGTAGATGAGATGAGGCGCACGCTCTTCAATCCATGCGGATTCTTCTCGTGCCAATCTTGTCCCCAACTCGTTTGCATCCGAATCAGGGTCTTCGACCCACAGGCGAAGATCAGGACCACCATTAATGACATCTATGGGGAATAGATCCTCTGCGTACTCATAGGCATGATCGCGCCAGAGTTCGAAATCGGGGTGAACGTCGAGCAATGCCTTTAGAAATAGTGCAACAAGGCGATAGGGTTTGAACAACTCCGGCTGATATGCCGGGAAATCGGTATGGATCTGGATGGCATGACACAACTGGCCTTGATGCTTATGAAATACCGGTTCGAAATAACATGGTCGCAGGTAAGCTCCCTGCATCCAGGGCTCAGCCAATTGTTTCATAGCATCCATTATCTTATCAATCTGTAGTTTTGGCGCACCCATAACTTCCAACGGCCGAGTGGTGCCGCGTCCCTCGGACAGATTTGTACCCTCGAGCAGAACGGTTCCGCCATAACATCTGCACATATTCAAACTGGCTGCATTGGGACTTGGGTTTATCCAGACTCTGTCGGGCCAGCCAAACCCTGGTCCAGATGCTGGATCGTAATCCTTAATCGGAATGACTTTCAGATCGACATCCAGCTTGTATTTGAATTTTAACCAGTTCGCGAATTCGCCAACAGTTAATCCATGGCGCATCACTACCTCAGCGCAGCCTACAAAACTCTGGTGGCCAGACTGAAGTCGCATGCCATCAACCGAACGTCCCGCCGGATTAGGGCGATCAAGTACCCAAATGGTTTTGTCAGAATTTGCACAGGCTTCCAGGAAGTACATCAAGGTGGTGATAAATGTATAGATACGACAGCCTATGTCCTGGAGATCAAATAATAATATATCGAATTCATTGAGCATCTCTTCAGTGGGATATCTGTGTTCACCATAGAGGCTGAAAACGGGAATGCGATGCACCGGGTCGATATAATCATCGGACTCAATCATATTGTCCTGCTTGTCACCCTGCATACCGTGTTGGGGGCCAAAAGCCACGCACAAGTTGACGCCTGCCTGCATCAAAGCATCGACACTATGCACCAGGTTATGGGTAACGGAGGCCGGGTGAGCGACCAGTCCGATGCGTTTGTGTCGGAGCTGTTTGAGAAGACTCTGGTCAGCCAGAACCTGATCCAGGCCGAAATTCATTCTAGGTTCTCCCGCCGATGCAGATGCGCATGAATTTTCCCGGGTCAAAATGGTTGTATGTCAAATTTTACTGGCATAGCAATTTTATATTCTGTAGCCTTCCGTTCTTTAAGAAATAATACATGGACCGCCGACTATATAGGATATAGGGAGAAATATCCCATTTCTCCAGAGCTTGAGAGAAATATCCCATTTCTCCAGAGCTTGAGAGAGATATCCTATTTCTCGAGTACCCGGTGGAAATATCCCACTTCTTGAACACGGCGATTTTTGGAATCTCAATGTATGCGTAAATACGAGTACGATCTGTTTGTAATCGGCGTTGGATCTGGCGGCGTGCGTGCGGCACGAATGTCGGCACAATATGGAGCCAAAGTCGCCACAGCTGAAGACAGGTACATGGGAGGGACCTGCGTCAATGTCGGCTGTATACCCAAGAAATTATTCGTATACGCTTCACACTTTGCAGAAGACCATGCGCAGGCAGTGGGTTACGGCTGGGATGCCAGCAATCCGAAATTTAACTGGCAGGTGCTCAGAGACAACAAGGACAGGGAGATTAGTCGTCTGAATGGCGTCTACAAGGGCATGCTTGATAGTGCCGGTGTAACACATTTTGATGGCCGGGCCCGGTTGGTCGATGCCCACACTGTTGCAATTAATGAGCAGCAGGTTAGGGCTGAGAAAATTCTGATTGCAACAGGCAGTTGGCCGGTGATTCCGGAATTTCCGGGACAGGAACATGTCATTACCTCCAACGAGGCATTTCATCTGGATGAATTACCAGAACGAGCGATTATTGTGGGTGGCGGGTACATCGCAGTGGAGTTTGCCGGGATTTATAAGGGCCTCGGAGTCGATAGTCACCTTCTGTATCGCGGACCACTATTCCTCAGAAATTTTGATATAAGTGTGCGCCAATTTGTGGCGGAAGAGCTCCGCAAGAAAGGTGTTACCCTGCATTTCAATACCAATGCATCGAGTATCGAGAAGCAATCCGATGGCAGCCTCAAGGTTAATTTGATTGGTGGCGGCAGCCTGGAAACGGATCTTGTCATGTATGCTACAGGCAGGGCACCCAATATCCAGGACATCGGGCTGGAAAATGTGAATGTCAAGACACATGCGTCAGGAGGTATTATTGTCGATGACTACTTCGAAACTACCGAGCCCGGAATTTTTGCCCTGGGCGATGTCATCGACCGCATTCAACTGACGCCTGTGGCCATTGCAGAGGCCATGGCATTCTCCCGAACACATTTTCTCAATCAACCGACCACTATGGATTATGACAATATTGCAACAGCTGTGTTCTGCCAACCCAATATTGGTACGGTGGGTTTGACCGAGGATGACGCCAGGGATCAGTTGGAGGAGATTGAAGTGTATGAATCGACCTTTCGACCCTTGAAACATACCTTAAGCGGCAGTGATGAAAAGACGTTGATGAAGATCATCGTTGATAGAACGACCGATAGGGTGGTCGGTGTGCACATGGTAGGATCTGAGTCCGGAGAGATTATTCAGGGTATCGGCATTGCTATCAAGGCGGGCGCAACGAAAAAGACATTCGATTCAACCATCGGTATCCATCCCACGACTGCGGAAGAATTTGTGACGATGCGAGAACCTCGAAGGGATCCTCAAACCGAAGATCGATCTTAGACAACAACAATAAGGGAGTATTTTTTGGAATCTATTACTTCATCGCTTAATTTTCTGGATGCTCTGTTGGGATCGGCAGCTTACTTTCCTTTCCTGTTGCTGGGTACCGGACTCTTTTTCACCTTGTATCTGGGCTTTCCTCAAATCAGGTATTTTAGCCAAGCCTGGCGAGTCGTAACAGGGAAGTATGACAAACCCGAGCACGAAGGTGACGCGTCCCATTTCCAGGCACTGACTACCGCCTTATCCGGAACAGTCGGTACAGGAAACATCGGCGGTGTTGCATTGGCTCTTTATCTGGGCGGACCTGCTGCATTGTTCTGGATGTGGATGACTGCCTTTCTGGGTATGACGACTAAATTCGTAGAGGTGTCTCTGTCTCACAAATACAGGGTCAAGGATGAAGAGGGATTCATAGCGGGTGGCCCGATGTACTTTATGGAACGCGCTCTGAATATGAAATGGCTGGCGGTGTTCTTTGCTGCAGCGACAGTGATCAGTTCCTTTGGAACCGGAAATATGCCGCAAAGTAATAATATGGCAATTGGGCTGGAAACAAGCTTCGGGATTTCACCAATGGTCAGCGGCAGTGTTCTTGCTGTGTTACTAGGCATGGTCATTATTGGAGGCATCAAGCGAATAGTCCGCGTCACAGAGAAAATAGTACCGATTATGGCCGTCTTCTATTTAATCGGTGCCCTGGCTGTGATTGTGGTCAATATTGATCACGTAGGTCCATCTTTCCTCCAGGTATTCAGGGACGCCTTCTCCGGGAGTGCAGCCACGGGTGGATTCCTGGGCGCATCATTTGCTTATGCCTTCAACCGTGGAGTGAATCGTGGCCTGTTTTCCAACGAAGCGGGGCAGGGATCTGCTCCTATAGCCCATGCAGCAGCGCGAGCGGATGAGCCAATCTCAGAAGGAATGGTATCCATACTGGAGCCTTTTATAGACACCATCATTATATGCAGCATTACGGGTCTGGTAATCCTTTCCACCGGCGTGTGGACAGAGAAATTCGAAAATACCTTCCAAAGGTTCGATATGGAATTCATAGCGGGTGAATATTCGGACAACAATCCCGAACATCAACGGGAACTGCTTAGTCACCTGAGCTACTCCCCGGGAAATGACCCAATACATGAATTTGACGGGATCATCACTGTCATGAATGGCATATCGAGCACCCGGGGTTATACCGTTATTCACAATCGATCAATTGCTGAAAATGTCCGTTATCTGGTAGGTGATCAACCATTCAGCGGCGAGTTGGAAATTATAAATGGTGAATTACAGGATACCGCAGTAACGGTGAAGGGGTACTCCCTGGTGCACTCGGTTGAATTGACCAGTAAAGCCTTCACGCGTGGTTTGTTTGGCGAATATGGTCAATATATCGTATCCATCGGCCTGGTTCTGTTTGCATTTTCAACGGCTGTCGCCTGGTCCTATTATGGCGACAGGGCAATGACTTACCTGTTCGGGGTAAGATCAGTGATGCCATACAGGATCGCTTATGTGGCCGGTTTTTTTATTGCTGCAATTTCCGATACGTCGCTGGTGTGGTTGATCTCTGCAATTACAATTGCGCTGATGACCATTCCCAACCTGATTGGAATTCTGCTTCTGCACAAGGATATGAAGCATACCATTGCGGAATATTGGGAAAAGTTTGCACGCGAACAATCGTCCGGATCATAGGCGGGTGGCCGTAACAACAAAACATTTATTGGATGGTGGATCCCATCTGAATTATTAATTGAGTACAGTAGCAGATAATTAATGAAATCACTTGAATCAAACCTGGTGCCTCATGCAGCGTTCAAATTATTGCGCCAGAAAAGAGTGGAGACGTTGAATCTAACCATGGCGGAATATCGCCATGTGGTTACGGGTGCTGAACACTATCATCTGGCGGCTGAAAATACAGAGAATGTCTTCCTGGTGGCATTCAGAACCGTACCGGTGGATTCGCGTGGTGTTGCTCACATATTGGAACACACCACCCTCTGCGGTAGCGAACGGTACCCGGTTAGAGATCCCTTCTTTATGATGCATCGAAGATCTCTGAATACTTTCATGAACGCCTTGACTTCGAGCGACTACACGGCCTATCCGTTTGCAAGCCAAAACCGAAAAGATTTCTTCAATTTAATGGATATTTACCTGGACGCAGTTTTCTTCTCCAGACTTGATCCGCTCGACTTCTCCCAAGAAGGACACCGCCTTGAATTTGAAATACCGGATGATATGGAGAGCCCTCTAACATTCAAGGGAGTGGTCTATAATGAGATGAAGGGGGACGCGAGTTCACCTGTATCCGTTCTTTACGATACCTTCAAAAAGTATCTCTTTCCAACCACAACATACCATCACAATAGCGGCGGAGACCCGGAGCAGATTCCCGATCTTAAATATCAGGATCTGCTAATGTTTTACAAAACGCATTACCATCCCAGCAATGCTGTATTCCTGACCTATGGCGACATACCGGTAGCAGATCACCAGAGCAGAATTGAACGTAATGCTCTCGCAAAATTCGAACTCCTGGATAAGAAGATTGAAGTGATCCCGGAGAAGAGGTACTTCGCTCCCGTCAGAGTAGAGGAATCTTATGCCAAAGATGCAGATCCGGACAATAACGGCGCCGCTATTCGAAATCAGACGCACATAGTTCTGGGGTGGTTGCTGGGTCCTAATACCGAATTGGAAGAATTGCTAAAAGCACACTTGCTGGCCGATGTATTGCTGGATACAAGTGCATCTCCCTTGCGCCGGGTACTGGAAACGACCAAATTGGGCGCTTCGGTATCGCCGCTTTGTGGGCTCGAAGAAAGCAATCATGAAATCAGTTTTATGTGCGGCATAGAGGGCAGCAATCCCGAGCATGCAGATGCACTTGAGACTCTGGTCATGGATACGCTGGAAGAGTTAGTGCAGGAAGGCATTCCCTATGAGCGGGTCGATGCTGTGCTGCACCAGTTGGAATTGCATCAGAGAGAGGTGGGGGGAGATGGCCTGCCACATGGATTGCAACTGCTTCTTGCAGGATTACCTGCAGCAATCCATCGGGGTGATCCGTTCGGTATGCTGGATCTTGATCCTGTGCTGGAGCGGTTACGCGAAGAGATCAAAGCACCGGATTTTATAAGCACTCTGATCAAAGATCTCCTCGTTGATAACCCGCATCGAGTCCGTCTGACACTCAAACCGGATGCTGCGCTGCCGGAAAGACGCGCGCATGCTGAACTGACCAAACTCGCTGCCATCAAAGCCAATCTGACCGCGGATCAAAAACAAGAGATTGTGAAGTTGTCGGCACGCTTACAGGCAAGGCAGAATCAGGTCGAAGATGCAGATATCCTGCCCAGGGTCGGGCTTGAAGATATACCTGCAGAGAAGCAACTTCCTGCGGGTACGGCAAACAAATTGGATGATGGGCGAGTGGCAACATACTATAGCGTCGGGACCAATGGCCTGAGTTATCAGCAACTCATCACAGCGCTCCCCCGTATTCCGTCACATCTGCTCAGATATTTGCCTATCTATACGACAGTGCTGACGGAGATTGGCTCGGGGGGTAGAGACTACCTCGATACGCAGCACCTGCAACATAGTGTCACCGGTGGTATCAGCGCATTTTCAACCTTGCGCGGTCATATCGATGATCCGTCCAGTGTAACTGGCTTTGTGACACTGTCAGGCAAAGCCCTGGTAAGAAATCAGCAGGCCCTTACCCAACTTCTTTGGGAAACCTGGGAAACCGTTCATTTCGACGAATCAGATCGGGTAAGGGAACTGATCCAGCAGTCCAGATCTCGTCGGGAAGCCGGTATTACCTCGAATGGTCATATCTATACAATGATGGCAGCCGGGAGTGGGGTGTCTCCTGTAATAAACCTCAATCACCAGTTGTCAGGATTTGCAGGATTACAGTCGTTCCGGGAAATTGACGACAGTCTCGAGGATAAATCCAGTCTGGAATCAATATGCAAACATCTTCAGGATCTTCATCAACACATCAGGAACTCCCCGAATCAATTTCTCCTGGTTGCAGATGAAGACAATAGAACAGACCTTTTACAGTGCTTAAATGACAGCTGGTGCCAGGCACAGAGAACTGCCGTTGAATATCGTCCTTTTGAAATTCAACCAGCAACCAAAAAGATCCAACAAATCTGGACCACTGACACGCAAATCAATTTTTGTGCGCGCGCTTTCAAGACGGTTCCGGAATCAAATCAGGACTCTGCAGCTCTGACGGTCCTGGGCGGTGTTCTGACAAACGGGTTTCTGCATCGCGCGATTAGAGAACAAGGTGGCGCCTATGGAGCAGGTGCAGGTCACGATAGTTCCAACGGTGTTTTCAGATTTTACTCATACCGGGATCCCAGAACGATCGAGACCCTTGAGGATTTTGACCGATCGGTACAGTGGCTATTGAATCAAGAGTTGGCTCACGACAAGGTCGAAGAGGCAATACTGGGTGTTATCAGCGCTATAGACGCTCCGGGATCACCTGCAGGCGAAGCGAGGCAGGCTTTTCATAGTGGTTTGTTCGGTCGAACTCCCGCGTATATCAACCGATGTCGTGCTGCCATTCTTGCTGTCGAGGTTGCGGATTTGAAAAGAGTGGCTGCCAGCTACTTGATACCCGCAAACGCCAACACGGCGATGCTGACGCATGCTTCGATGATTAAATCATTTCAGGACAATGGCGATTACCAGGTGATCAGTATTTAGGAGCCTTAGTAATTCAGATCTGGGACTATTTTTTTATCGCCCGCTTGAAACATGCGGGCCAGGAGTCTGCCGGACTTAGGGTCATCCTACTGCGGCGATTGGAAATCGGCCTGTTTTTCTGCTCATTTTCATTAAATAGGTCCACTATTCGCCTCAAATAACCAAACAACCAGCCGGGATGCCGTGTCACTCGATTTCCCGCTTCGGCGGACCGCCCCGTCCTCGCTACGGACACCTGAGTCCGACAGACTCCTGGTTGTAATAATGCAACGATGTTAGGATACGGATTCCAGCTGAATCACGAGCAGATATACTCAGGAAATCAAGGCAAGACCGGTATACGAAGCGGGTAAATGTTGGAAGTGGCTGAAAAGTAGACAACTTTCTCTAAAAAATACTGTCTTCATCTTGACAAAAGATTGCTGCTTATACATCCTGTCGTCGTTGAATTGTTGCTGCCTGGTATCCTTTTGCATATCGAAAGGCAGATTCCGGCGGAAATCTCCATAGAATAGTTTGAAGATTACAAAGTGGGATGGTATTTTTGATTAGCATCTCGCATGCGAAGCGATTAGAGAAAAGCATCCGATAATTCAGCAATCCTTTTTATGGACGAGCAAGAAGTTAATTTAGAAGAATTAGAGCACATAAAAGTAGACAAGTATTAATCCCTTATAGGTATAAGCATGAATGAGCATCGAATTAAATCGATATTGGCTGCAGGTATCCTTGTAGTCTTTTCGGTTTTCAGCGTCGCCGTTGTAAATGCCCAGAGTCTGGATGAAGTTCTGGGTGTGAGAACAGTGACCACCAAGGCCGGAAGAACCTCTCAGGCAAAGATTGATGAGATTACGGATCAAACCAGTGATCTTCTAAGCCAATACAAACAGGTCATGAAAATAGTTGATGGGCTCCGTATCTACAACAAGCAACAGGAGCGTCTGATTGCTCAACAAGAGAGAGAGATGGGAGAACTCAATGAGTCTATTGATAATGTTACTGTCATTGAGCGACAAATTGGCCCCTTAATTCAAAGAATGATTGATAATCTGGATAAATTCATTGCGCTTGACGTGCCTTTCCTGATGGCTGAAAGAACTCAACGCATAGAATTTTTAAGGGACATGATGGGCCGTGCAGATGTAGCAGTTTCTGAGAAATTCAGTCAGGTACTGCAGGCCTATCAGGTTGAGAATACGTATGGCGCCACCCTTGAAGCTTATACCGAGGTAATTGAATTGAATGGAAAATCGCGCGTGGTCGATATGTTGAAATTCGGACGAGTAGCCCTGGTATTCCAGACTCCCGATGGCGACGTATCAGGAGTTTGGGATAACAAAAAACGTGCCTGGGAGATTCTTGCGGATAAATACCGGGCGGATATAAGAGATGGCTTGCGAATGGCTCGCAAGACCGTAACACCGAATCTTATTCGTATGCCAATTAGTGCGCCGGAGTGAGGCAAATGAAAAAACTATTTTCAATTTTTATGATTCTGGGACTGGTTAGCGCAGGATCAGTCTGGTCAGCAGAGGATATTCCCGCCAAGACACTCTCTGAGTTGTTACAACTGGTCAAGGATGGGCAGGTAGTGGGTCGCGATACCAATAGGCGACGGGAAGCACAGTTCCTGAGAGATAAGGCTAATCAGCAAAGTGAATTAAGCAAAGCCAGTCGCTGGCAGAAACAGGAAGAAGATCGCAGTGAGCGATTGGAAACCCGGTTTGAAAACAATGAAACCAAGATTGCCAACCTTCAGGATATCCTTTCCAAGCGGCTGGGCTCTCTGCGTGAGTTATTTGGCGTACTGCAACAGGTAAGTGGTGATACCAGAGGTGTTTTTGAAGGTTCAATCATCAGTGCGGAGTATCCGAATCGTGGCGAGTGGCTGGGGAAATTTGCCGCTGATATGGGGCAAAGTTCCAAGCTTGCTTCTATCGAAGAAATCGAGCGGCTATGGTTTGAACTGCAGCGTGAGATGACTGAATCTGGCAAAGTGAGTCGATTCCAGGGGAAAATTATCAGGCCGAACGGTGATGAGGTTGTGCAGGAAGTGATCCGTGTGGGAACCTTTAACATTGCTTCTGACGGCAAGTATCTGAAATTCGATGTGGACAAGCAGGTACTGGTAGAGCTTCCGCGTCAACCGGCGGCAAGGTTTACCAACACAACCGCTGATTTGCAAAATGCGACGAGTGGATTTACATTGTTTGGCATGGACCCAACCCGTGGTCAACTGCTCTCATTGCTGATTCAAGCGCCCACTTTGGAAGAGCGAATCCATCAGGGTGGTAATGTGGGTTACGTGATCATTGCCTTAGGCATAATTGCCTTACTCCTCTCCGGGGAACGATTTTATACACTTTATATGGTTGGCGCCAAGGTTACCGCCCAGATGAAACAGTCCACGCCAGACAGTGGTAACCCACTGGGGCGCTTACTCAACGTCTATCATGAGAATAAGGACGTGGACACCGATACGCTTGTTTTGAAACTCGACGAAGCAATTCTTAAAGAACAACCGGCACTCAGTGCGAGAATCGCTTTTCTCAAAATCATTTCAATGGTTGCACCACTGTTGGGGCTGCTGGGTACGGTGGTCGGCATGATCCTCACCTTCCAGGCCATCACTCTGTTCGGTACAGGTGATCCGAAGACAATGGCCGGTGGTATATCCCAGGCGTTGATGACAACAGTACTTGGACTTTGTGTTGCAATACCGACCGTGTTGCTGCACTCGATCGTGCAGTCACGCAGTAGCTCCATCCTGCATATTTTGCAGGAACAGAGTGCTGGACTGATTGCCGAACAGGCGGAAAGCAAACAAGGTTAGGCATCGATATGGAAATAATGATTGCTATCCGAACATTTATGGAGGCAGGCGGTGACGTGCTTTGGCTCATCGCCCTGGCCACCTTCGGTATGTGGTGCCTGATTTTTGAACGAATCTGGTACATCAATAACGAACACGTGAAGGATGCTGCAATTTGTCTCACCATGTGGGAAGGTCGGGCAGAGAGAAAATCCTGGTATGCGCACCGGATTCGAGAGAGGGCGATATCGGAAGTAAATGAACGCTTAAGGACTAATATGTCACTTATAAAGACATTTATATCGCTGCTGCCGTTACTGGGGTTGTTAGGTACGGTAACCGGTATGATTCAGGTTTTTGAAGCGATGACGTTTTCAGGCGGAAATGCCCGATCCATGGCCGCTGGTGTATCTGCGGCAACAATTCCAACCATGGCCGGTATGGTAGCAACGCTATCAGGTGTTTTTGCCAACACATGGTTGACATCAAAGGTCGCGAGTGAAGCCAATTATATGGAAGATACTCTGACTATGGATCACTAGTGGTCAGTGAGCCCGGGGGGTCCTTGACCTAATCTGTTTTGGACACCCGTTTAAGGTATCCGCAATAACCAGAGATATGTAAATGGCAAGAAGAATTCAGCAGCAAGAAGACGAAAAGGTTGCAGATCTTACACCCATGTTGGATGTCGTGTTCATCATGTTGATATTTTTTATTGTTACCGCGTCTTTTATTAAAGAATCGGGAGTCGAGGTAAATCGACCCGATACAATGACGGCAGAACCGAAGAGATTTGTCTCTTTACTCGTAGCAGTTGCTGCGGATAACAGCGTCTGGATTGATAAAAAGAAGGTGGATATTCGGACCGTTCGACCCCTTATGGAGCAGTTACATGCTGAGAATCCCAAAGGCGGATTGGTGATTCAGGCTGATAAAAAGTCCAAGACTAAAACGGTGCTGATGATCATGGACGCTGCACGCCAGATTGGAATCGCCCAGGTAGCTGTGGCATCTGTGAATAATTAGAAAGAGGGCTGGTACTATGATTATTAGATACGGGCTTTCAATTGCTGTAGGTGTGTTCGTAACGCTGCTCCTGTTTTACATTATGCAGTCACTTATCCAGTCAGGGAAACGAGTGCTCACAGATGAAGGTAGTATTACACTGGTCGATTTTGTGCGACTTAGAGAAGACCAACAGCTTCAAACCAAAAAACGCAAGCCCAAGAAGCCGCCACTGCCCGATGAGCCGCCACCGGATATTCCGCAGCAGAAATTCAATGTAAATGTCGACCCAACAGCCTATTCCATGACGACGGTTGATCTGAGCCTGAATGTCAGCCTCACCGGTGGCGGTTTTGCCATCACAGATGGCGATTATCTACCCATCGTGAAAGTACAACCCGTCTACCCGAGACGTGCCTTATCCAGGGGCATGGCTGGTTGGGTGATTGTTGAATTTACCGTCAATGCGCAGGGTATGGTTGAGGATGTTTTTATCGTTGCAAACTGCGGCATGGTGCAGAATGTGCGATCGGAGGCTGAATGCGAAGATCATCCCAGCAACATATTTGACTCGGCTGCCCTGAAGGCAGCAGCAAAATTCAAATATAAGCCCAAGGTTATCGATGGTGTACCCACCGCAACATCTGGTGTTCAGAACAAGATAACGTTTGAACTCGTTGAAGGATAATAGGAGGTTAAAAGTGTTTAGAAGACTTATTCTGGCCTCCATTTTTTGGCTATTACCACTTGCCTTGAATTCTCTGAATGTGGGAGTGACTTCAGGACACTTGTATGCCGCAACTGCAGAAAAGACCGGTGCAGCCAAAAAAAAGCAGAGGACCCGTAAAGTCCCTGCGATGCGAGAGAGGACCTATAAATCTATCGCTGAAGCACAGGAGTTTATTGAAAATGAGGCTGCAACAGAGGCGTTACCCATCCTCAAAAAACTGCTGGAAAAACGGGGTCTCAATGACTATGAGATAGCCCAGGCATGGAATATGCTGGCCTTTGCATATTACACACTGGACGATATGAAAAATACCATAAGTGCCTATGAGCAGGTACTTAAGCAGGCCAAAATTACTCTGGCGCTGGAACTGGGCACCTTACGCTCACTGTTCCAGCTTTACTACCAGCAGGAAGAGTATCGGAGATCGATTGCATATATTGATAGATGGATGAAGCTTAACGAACTGCCCGATGCCGGGACCATGTATCTGAAATCGACTGCCTATTATCAGCTGGACCAATTCCAGCAATCGTTGACCTTTGCAGAACAGGTAGTTGCGATTGCTGAGAGCCAGCAGAAAACTGTTAAGGAAAACTGGTTGTACCTGTTGGTCATTCTCTATAACGAATTGAAGGATTATGACAACGTTGTGGTGGTGCTGGAACGACTGATAGTCGAGTACTCCAAGAAACAATACTGGATGCATCTGGCTGGTCTCTATGCAGAAAAAGAGCAGGACGAAAAGGCTCTGGCTGCTTACTACTCCGCTTATCTGCAGAATATGCTGACCCGTGAAACCGAAGTCATCATGCTGGCCCAACGCCTGCTGAATGCCGAAGTGCCCCATGAAGCGGCAGTGGTGGTACAAAAAGGATTTGACGACGGTCTGATCAAGCGGGATGAAAAGAATATGAAATTGTTGGCTCAGGCATGGACCATGTCTCGGGATACAACCAAGGCGATCGACGCCTGGGGGCGAGCAACTGAATATGCTGAAGATGGTGAGATCTTCTATCGTCTGGCGCAAGCACAGGCTAACGATGACCAGCATAAAAATGCGGTGAAATCGTATCGTGATGCCATCAAGGAAGGCGATCTGAACAAACCCAGAGACGTAGACTTCTGGATGGGGATATCACTGATGCAGCTGGAGAGATGGGATCAGGCTGTCAGCGCCTTCCGTTCAGCCTCAAAAGACAAGAAAAAAGCAAAGCAGTGCCGACAGTATATTCGCTATATAAAGGGTGAACAGCGTCGGCAGCGAGAACTGCGAAAAATGCTTGAAGCATCACTCTAAGTCACCACCTATTTGATACTGCGGCATTGCGAGCCGCACTTAAAATCAAATACAAATCGAAGGTGATATCACCGGATTTATCAATCCCTCTTAAGCCACGGGATTTATCAATCCCTCTTAAGCCACGGGATTTATCAATCCCTCTTA
>JASJXV010000089.1 GCA_030123805.1 Gammaproteobacteria bacterium | reverse complement strand
CCCTGCGGCAGGCGTCCCTGAAGAAGTCGAAGAACCTGGTGATGAACAGAACCAGGATAGCGATCCTTCAGCCTCCAGGTAGCATCGCCAACGCAGGTTTATTGCTGGCCGCGCAAACGATCCACTAACTTTGCGACGAAATTTTCCGCCCAGAAGATCTGGTTGGATCCTTTGGTGAGGACCACGTCGCCTGGACGCAGGGACTCGCACAATAAGTCGACATCAATATCGCTGGCTTTGGCCGCATAAAACCATTGTTGTTCATCCGGCAGCAATTGATATAGACCGCGCATCTGTTCACCAATGGCAATTACTTTATCTAACCCGGCACAGTGAGGTAACAGACCGGTATGCATGGCACTGCTCTGTTCGCCCAGTTCAAGCATGTCCCCAAGAATTGCTATTCGACGCGCCCCTGCCGCCTGGCCCCGGTTATCGTCTGCCAGATAATCCAATGCATAGGCCACACTGGATGGATTGGCGTTATAGCTGTCGTCAATGATACAAACACCAGCAACCATGTACCGATTGCCTCTGCCGTCCGGCGGTTGAGCAGTTGCAAGACTTTCGCAGGCGCGATTGATATCAACGCCCAGAACATGGCACACGGTAAGCACAGCGAGGCTGGTCAAGACCCTGTGTTCGCCCCCGAAACCCAGCTCGAATCGGGTCTGTCTTCCCGCCACGTCTACACTAACCAACAACTGGCCTTGCCGCCCGGAATCCTGTTGCGTTTCAAGGCAGCGAACATCTGCCTGTTCGGTGAAGCCGAAACTGACGACAGGATTAGTGATAACGGTATGCTCAAGACTATCCGGAACTACCAATGTCCCGGTTCCGGTCAAGCCGTTGGCGATGGACAACTTTTCCTGTCGAATAGCATCCAGACTCGCGAAATATCCAATGTGCGCTGGCAGAACATTAAGTACCACTGCCACGTCGGGATTGGCTAATTCCGCCAGTGGTGCTATCTCGCCCGGATGATTCATGCCGATTTCAAATACACCATACTCGGAATCTCCCGGCATCCTCGCCATTGAAACAGGCAGCCCCCAGTGATTATTAAGACTGCCGGTAGCGCCGTGGGTTAATCCCTGGCTCTGTAAGACATGCTGCAGATACACCCGCGCCGTCGTCTTACCGCTGCTACCGGTGATGGCAACGACTGGGCTCTGCATGCGTCGACGCGAGAATCTGGCAAGATCCCACAAGCCCTGAAGTGTATCGGGCACTCTTAATTCAGGCAGATCACAGGCAACAGACTTGTGCACCATGATTGCCGCAGCACCCGCTTGCCGGGCTTGCAAGACAAAATCATGACCGTCCGAGGTGCTGGTTGAAGAGCTATGAAAGCCTGGCCCGGGATCGCCGCTTAAGGCGATGAACAAATCACCCGGGTTAAGTGTTCGGGTATCAATGCTGATGCCATCCACGCCAGACGCTGCACCTGAAGTGCTGGCAGCAGGACCAGACTCAGTACCGCAAGCGCTGATCAGCTCATTCCATGTCCACAAACTCATGCACTGTTTCCCCGATATGAAGGCATGGATTATATAATGATCCTTGGGTGACTTGTCTGTAATATGTTAGAAGAACACAGTGGATCATGTGAAGCCCGTAATGAATGCAGATACTTTTGAGACCGGCAGCATAAAAGCGAATGGACTGCAATTTAGTTACATCAGCAAGGGTGAAGGCCCTCTGATCCTTTGCCTGCATGGATTCCCGGATATTGCAACGACCTTTCGTTACCAACTGGATGCCTTCTCGGAAGCAGGTTACCGGGTAGTGGCTCCGCGCGGCTACGCACCGACGGATATCCCGAAATCAGGACCCTATCAATCCGCCGCATTTGGTCAGGATGTATTGGGCTTGATCAGTGCCCTTGGTTACGAAGAAGCAATACTGCTTGGGCATGATTGGGGCGTGACAGCCGTGACTGCCGCCTCGGTCTTTGCACCGGATAAAGTCTCGAAATTGATCACCTGCGCAGTTCCTTATGGTTCGCGCTTTGGTCAATCCCTGTTGACGGATGCGGAGCAACAACGGCGTTCCTGGTACATGTATTTTTTTCAATTGTCGCTTGCTGAGATGGCAGTACCGATTAATGATTTTGCCTTTATTGAGCAACTCTGGCGGGACTGGTCCCCTACCTGGGATTTTCCAAAAGAAAACCTCAGAGCCGTTCAGGATACTCTGGCCAGGCCCGGTGTCCTGTCTGCGGCACTCGAATACTATTGATGCGCCTTGAATCCGGAGAAATCAGATCCCAAACTGGCACATTTGCAGGCCAGATTATCCGAACCGATCAAGGTACCAGCGCTGCATATTCATGGCGAGGTGGACGGGTGCATTGGCGCGAATCTGACAGAAGGTATGCAAGATTTCTTTCCGGCCGGATTGCAGATAGAGATTATCAAGGGTGCAGGACATTTCACACATCAGGAAAATCCAGAAGAGTTTAATAGACTGGTGCCTGAATTCTTGAGTGGTTAATACTGAACTTTCAGCCAACACGATTTGTTAACGGGAGGAAATTTAAATGCAGTCTTCAGATCAGTTGTTACAACAAGTGGAATTGACGGCAAACGGTTTACGCTTCAAGTGCCGCAAACAGGGCAGCAAGGGTGAGCCGGTTATCATGTTGCATGGATTTCCGGAAACATCTCATATGTGGTTGCCGCTGATGGCGAAACTGTCATCTACCGGTTATCAGTGTCTTGCCCCTGATCAAAGAGGTTATAGTCCCGGAGCCAGACCGGAAGGTATTGAACATTATCGTTACGCGCATCTATCCGATGACGTTATAGCAATGGCAGACGAGATGGGTTATGACAAATTTCACCTGATCGGCCATGACCACGGTGCAGGTGTTGGCTGGACAGTCACCAATAACCATCCGGACCGGGTACATAGCTGGACTGCCATGTCTGTTCCTCACATCGCTGCATTCGGGCGAGCCATAAGAGAAGACAAGGATCAATCAGAACGAAGCCAATATATAGGCGTATTCCAACAGGTCGGCGAAGCCGAAAAAATGCTCTCCGCAGACAATTTAGCACCGCTCAAGGCAATCTGGGACAAAGGCAGTAAGGAACAAGTCGAGGAATATGTCAATGTTTTCTCGCAACCAGGCGCGCTGACCGGGGCATTGAACTGGTACCGCGGGTCACTCTCACTGGAACAGGACGCGGCAGATGCAACTCAGGCAGTCGGCGAAATATCAACTCCAACGCTTTGTCTATGGGGAAATCAGGACACCGCTATTGGTCGCCAATCGACAGTATGGGCAGCTGAGTATATGACGGGACCCTATCGATTCGTGGAAATGGATGCCGGTCATTGGCTGATGCAGGAAGCGAAAGATCAGGTTATAGCGGAGATACTAAATCATCTGCAAGCTAATCCCTTGGGCTAAGTGTCAGTATCGGGATTGCCTTATCGGGGATTATATTCCTCGGCCATCTGACGCATCTTGAACTTCTGCACCTTACCCGTGGAAGTCTTTAGCAGTGGCGCAAATATAATGGTCCTGGGTACTTTAAAATGCGCCATTTCTGCCCGACAGAAGTTGATAATGTCTTCCGCAGAGACATCTTCACCCGGTTTTAACGTCACAAACGCGCACGGATGCTCGCCCCATTTCGCATCGGATTTCGCCACCACGGCCGCTTCCAGAATCGCCGGATGTCGGTACAGGGTATCCTCAATCTCAATGCTGGAGATATTTTCACCGCCTGAGATGATAATGTCCTTGGAGCGATCCTTGATCTGCACATAACCATCCGGGTGACGAACTGCTATGTCGCCGGAGTGAAACCAGCCGCCCTCGAACGAGGCGTCGGTGGTCTTCGGATTCTTGAGATAGCCTTTCATGGTGAGATTACCGCGCAGGAATATCTCGCCCTGCGTATCACCATCCCAGGGAACGGGTTCCAGTGTATCCGCATCGGCAACCATCATATCTTCCGCCAGGATCGAATGAACGCCCTGCCGCGCCTTTAGTCGGCACCTCTCCTGCAGAGATAAATCATCCCATGAGGATTGCCAGTGGCTGATCACCATGGGTCCATAGGTCTCTGTCAGACCATATGCGTGCATAATTTTAAATCCAAGCGACTCCATCCCCTCAATGACTGCAGCCGGGGGAGCGGCACCGGCAGTCATCACGTGAATGCCCGGTTCAATTCCCTGTTTTAACTCATCGGGTGCGTTTATCAGGGTATTCAGGACAATCGGGGCACCGCAAAAATGAGTCACGTGATTGGTTCTGATTGACGCATAGATGGCTTCTTCCCTGACGTGACGCAAACAGATGGTCGTGCCGACGATGGCGGCCAGCGTCCACGGGAAGCACCAGCCATTGCAGTGAAACATGGGCAGCGTCCAAAGGTAGCGGGGATGGTGCCCCATATCCCAGGTGACTGCCAGATTCACCGCATTCAGATAGGCACCGCGATGATGAAATACCACTCCCTTGGGATCACCGGTCGTACCCGACGTGTAATTGAGTGAGATCGCATCCCACTCATCTCCCGGCATCTGCCAGGGGTAATCTTCATCGCCCTCAGCAAGCAGCGCTTCATAGCCCATCTCACCCAGTTTTTCGCCTTCATCCCAGAGCGGATCTTCCGAATCAATTACCAGAATATCCTGATCCAGTTGCGCCAGTGCCTGCTTCACCACATCGCTATATTCACTGTCTGTAATCAGTACTTTGGCTTCTGCGTGCTGGAGAATAAACGCCACCGTAGACGCATCGAGACGGGTATTAATGGCGTTCAGCACACCGCCACTCATGGGAACCGCAAAATGCACTTCAAACATCTCAGGTATATTGGGGAGCATAACAGCTACCGTGTCCCCCTCGCCAATACCGCGTTTACTCAAAGCCGATGCCAGGCGAACACAACGCCGATACATTTCGGACCAGCTACGCTGCATGTCGCCGTGCACAATGGCGGGCCAGGCAGGGAATAGGGTTGCCGACCGCTTGATAAAGCTCAAAGGGCTGAGTGGTTCATAGTTGGCGCGGTTTTTATCTAGATTCTGGTTATAGATATTGCTCATGGATTTCCCTTGCTCTGCCTTTCTCTACAAATTACCATTTTCTATTCCCTGACGCACGCATCTGCAGTACCAAACCGCCGTTACGCCCCAGTACCGCAATATCCGACAACCACTGCGGCGATGCTCAAGGATGTGGTAGCATGACTCTTACACGACTTACAAAAATTGGATTGTCTCTTATGGGTAGATTTCTTAAGTCAATCTGGAACTTTCTGACTGCACTCAAACACATCACCGGGAATCTGCTCTTCCTGGCACTGCTGATACTGATCATCGTTAGCATTTTCACCAGCGAAGTAACGAAAATCCCGGATCAAACGGCGCTCGTTCTGGACCCCACAGGCATCATAGTTGAGCAGAAAGCGATTCTGGACCCCTTCGATCAATTAATTCGCGGATCCCAGGAAATGGATGCCGAGACCCTTGTGAAAGATCTGCTGGATTCCATCGACAAGGCCAGCACCGATGATCGTGTCCGGGCATTGGTGTTAGAGCTGCAGCACCTGCGTGGTGCATCTCTCACCAATCTGCAGGAGATCGGTCAAGCGCTGGACGCGTTCAAAGCCAAAGGTAAACCTATCTATGCCTTCAGCGACAGCTTTAATCAGGCTCAATATTATCTGGCAGCTCATGCAAACCACCTGTACATGAATAGGGGAGCATTTGGTGCCCTGGGCGGCATCTACTTTCAGGGGCTTGGCGTGTATCCCACCTTTTTTAAGGAGGCACTGGACAAGTTAAAGATACAAATTCATGTGTTTAAGGTCGGCGTATACAAGTCAGCGGTTGAACCTTTCACTAGGAATAACATGTCCGAAGCATCGAAAGTGGCTACGCTGGGCTGGCTCAGCGTCCTGTGGGATTCCTATCGAAACGATATAGCCCGGCTTCGTGCTATGCCCGTGGATCAGTTTGATGCCTATATCAATCACTTTGATACCAACCTTAGAGACGTTAATGGCGATTTCGGCCTGTTGGCCAAGAAGCATGGTTTTGTCGACGCTCTGATGACTGCAGATGAATTCTCGGACGAGCTATCAGATCTTGTGGGTAAGAACGGCAACAAATACCAGCAGGTCGGCTTTAGAGAATATCTGGCCAATGGCCGCATTGAGACGCCATCGCTATCAACCAGTCCTGACAAGATTGCTGTTATTGTCGCCAAGGGCACCATTCTGGACGGCCGCCAACCCGATGGAACCATTGGCGGCAAATCACTTTCCAAACTAATCAGGCAGGCCAGGGACGACAAAACCGTTAAGGCGCTGGTGCTGCGTGTCGACAGTCCTGGTGGTAGTGCCACCGCGTCCGAACAGATCCGCTATGAGTTGGAACAAACCCAGAAAGCAGGTAAACCCGTGGTTGTGTCCATGAGCGGCTACGCCGCGTCCGGTGGTTATTGGATATCGGCAACGGCTGACAAAATCCTGGCGTCCCCCACCACCGTCACTGGTTCCATCGGTATTTTTGCGATTCTGCCGAATCTCACTGACAGCATGGATTCGTTGGGAATACACAGCGATGGCGTCGGCACCACACCACTCAGTTCAGCAACCAACCTGTTACAACCCATCAATCCCATATTTAAAAGTGCCGTACAACAGTCGATCGAGAAGGGTTACAGGATGTTTATCGAACTGGTTGCGAAGGGCCGGAATATGACAGTTGAAGAGGTTGATCGAATCGCCCAGGGGCGAGTCTGGGCAGGCGAAACCGCCCTTGAACTGGGGCTTGTTGATGCCTTGGGCAATCTTGATGACGCCATAGCTGCAGCAGCTGAATTAGCCGACGTGGAAGATTATGCAACAATATATTTTCGCAACCAGCTATCGCCACGAGAACGAATCATGCGCCAGCTGATGGATGTCAGTGTCGGGTTCATCGCAAAAAATATCCAATCACCCGAGTTGCGTCTTATCCGCCAGCTAACAGGCCACTTGGCAGAGAGCATTCGCGAACTTACCCGGTTGAACGATCCTCACGGCATCTATCTTCAATGTTTGCAGTGCAAGGTGTTCTAATCCAGAACTGATCGGATCATGTTGAAACATCGAGAGTTGTCTGAAGCGCACACCAGGCGAGCCAGCCGCCGAATATTTCAACGTGTTTACACACACAAAACACCGGGAGAAAACACCAGATGTCGGATTTCAAGGAATACGATCGCTATGATGCCGTTGGCTTGGCTGAACTCGTCAGGAACAAAGAGATTACCCAGGCTGAATTGCTGGAGAAGGCCATATCAATAGCTGAACAGGTTAATCCAGCCATCAATGCAATTGTCACCAAATGCTTTGATGCAGCCAGGGAAACAGCAAAACTACCCTTGCCTGATTCTGCCATCGCCGGAGTGCCATTTCTGATCAAAGATCTGACCGCGATGAAAGGTCTTGCCTGTACCTATGGCAGCCGTCTGTATTCCTCCTTCGTTCCCGATCATGACGCTGAAATTGTGCGTCGCTATCGACGTGCCGGATTGAATATATTCGGCAAAACCAATACGCCCGAATTTGGGCTGACCGTTACCACCGAGCCGGTGCTATTTGGTCCCGCCAGAAACCCCTGGAATACAGAACACTCTACCGGTGGCTCCAGCGGTGGGGCTGCAGCTGCAGTCGCGGCCGGAATTCTGCCTGCCGCTCATGCCACTGACGGCGGCGGATCGATTCGCATGCCCGCCTCTTGCTGCGGTCTGGTGGGTTTGAAACCCACGCGGGCAAGAACCCCGGCTGGACCCGATGCCGGAGAAGGTTGGAGTGGCATGAGTATCGGCCATCTGGTTTCCCGCACCATTAGGGACAGCGCCGCTTTTCTTGATGCCACCCACGGACCTGATCTGGGCGCCCCTTACTTTGCCCCGCAAGTCGACGGATCATTTCTGCAGTCTTGCCATAAGAGTCCCGGCAAACTTCGCATTGCCTATACCTGGACTGCTCCCAGCGGTGTTGAAGCAGACGCCGAGTGTATTGAAGCAGTGCAAAAAGCAGCAAAGTTGTGTGAAAACCTGGGGCACACAGTGGAAGAGGCCCGCCCCATGGGTGACTATGAAGCGCTGGGGCAAGCTACCTACATTATCATGACTGCCAATGTAGCCAACACAATCGATACGTTTGCTCGAGATGAAGGCATAACCCTTGATGACACCAATCTCGAGAACATGACGCTATTGATGGCTGAAACAGGCCGAACTGCAACCGCAAGCATGTATGCCGGAGCGATTCATGCGATGCACAGGGTCAGCCGGGAAGTGGCTGCTTTCTACCAGAATTATGACGTTCTGATTACACCGACGCTGTTGAAACCACCTGTTCCTCTGGGCTGGCTAGACATGAACACAAAAGATCCTGACCAATACAGTGAGCGCATGAGTGCCTACTTCGGGTTTACCGCTCTTTACAATGCCACCGGACAGCCATCCGTATCGCTGCCATTGCACTGGAGCAGCGACAATCTGCCGGTGGGTGTTCAATTCACCAGCCGAGTTGGAGAGGAATCGTTGTTATTCCAATTAGGCCACCAGTTGGAAGAGGCGGCGCCCTGGTTTGACCGGAGACCCGAATTAGGAACTCAGTAATTACTCCATGGCGTTAAAGAAGAGTTCATTCTCCGCCGATCGCTTAAGCTCGGCGAGCACCGCCATATCGCGGTTTAACTCTTCAGTCGGGGCCTGGGTATCCACAGTGTTCAGGCCGAGACGCTCAAACAAGGACTTGTCATCGCTCACGGTTGTGTTGCCTGTGGTCAGTAACTTGTCACCGCAGAACACCGAGTTTGCACCAGCGAAGTAGCACAGTGCCTGCATCTGGTCATTCATGGATTCGCGCCCCGCGGAAAGACGCACCCAGGATCGGGGCATCATGATTCTGGCGACGGCCACGGTGCGTACAAACTCAAATGAATCCAGATCTTCCTCGTCCGCCAGAGGTGTACCGGCAATTTTAATCAGCATGTTGATAGGCACACTCTCCGGATGCTCGGGTAGATTAGCCAGTTGCATCAAGAGTCCCGCACGATCTTCCCTGCTTTCACCCATACCGAGAATGCCACCGCTACAGATTTTCATACCGGCATCACGCACATGTTGCAGCGTATCCAACCGATCCTGGTAGGTACGCGTCGTTACGATCTGGTCATAGTAGGCTTCCGAGGTGTCCAGATTGTGATTGTAGTAATCCAGCCCCTCGCTACCCAGTTGATGCGCCTGCTCGAGCGTGAGCATTCCCAGCGTCATGCAGGTTTCCATACCCAGCGCTTTAACTTCCCGGACCATCTCCAAAACGTAGGGCATATCCTTGTCCATCGGGCATCGCCATGCCGCCCCCATACAGAAACGTGATGCGCCCTCTGCTTTGGCTTTGCGCGCCGCTTCGATGACACTGGCCACCTCCAGCAGTTTCTCTTTCTCCAACTCGGTTTGGTTGTGACCACTCTGGGCACAATATTTACAATCTTCCGGGCAGGCACCTGTCTTGATGCTCAGTAAACGGGATATCTGCAGGGCATTGGGATCGAAATTCTGACGATGTATTGATTGTGCCAGAAACAGCAAGTCATTGAGCGGCAGCTCGAACAGTTGCACGATTTCGGTCAGACACCAGTCATGTCTGATTTGCGTATTGGATGTATTGGTTGTCATGGTTGGATCCACATTCCCTTATCACCGATAAATTTGCTGCTCTCAGCCAGTCTCGAGCAAACGATCCAGCATGATAGCGAGTGTTACCCAGGTGTCAAGCGTACCCAAAAATCACTGATTTCCGAGCCCAGCGCCGCCCGCCGAATAACCCGCGGCACCCAATGCGGCGGGAACAAACGGCTATAGCGTTGCTGCGCGAAACGATCATCAATCAGGCAGATAATACCCTGATCCTGTTCACTCCTGATCACGCGCCCGGCAGTCTGCAGCACCCGATTCATGCCGGGATACTGGTAGGCATATTCGAATCCCTGCGCTTCACCTGAAGTAGAAAAATGGTCCCTGACCAGGTCCCGCTCAATACCCAGTTGCGGTAACCCAACACCCACAATCACCACACCCACCAGCCGCTTGCCCTTCAGGTCAATGCCCTCGCCGAAGATGCCGCCCATCACAGCAAACCCCACTAACAGATCCGTATTATCAGCATCAAACCGGTCCAGAAAAGCCTGCCGATCCTCCTCAGCCATACCCCGGCTCTGAATAATGGTTGCTATGTCGGCATGTTCTGCCGCGAAGCGCTGATGCACCTGCTCCATATAGTGGTACGACGGGAAATAGACCAGGTAGTTACCACTGTGACTGCCAGAGACCGTATCAATCACTGCAACGATCCTGTCGTAACTGCTGTTGCGCTGACGGTAGTTGGTAGCAATATCCCGGATCACGAATACGCCCAGGTTCGCAACAGGAAACGGCGAAGACAGCGCCACAAACCGGCTTGCTGCATCCGCTCCCAGCAGATTCCGGTAGTAGTCGATGGGACTCAAGGTTGCCGAGAAAAACAATGACGATCGCCCCCGCTCCAACCCCTTCGCCAGCAATCGTGAGGGATCTACGCAGTAGAGCCTGACCAACAGACTATTCTTTTTTAAGCGCTTGATCAGACAGACGTAATTATCATCGAAATACTCGGCGGTACGGTTAAGCCTTAAGGCATCGAAATAAAACTCCAGCAGTTCTTCATAACTGTTTGCTCGACGATCATGCTCCGCAAGCCAGATCTCTGCCCTGTCACAGAAGCTCCGCAGAGTCAGCAACAAATCCGTCGGCAGCTCATCCGACACTGCCCACTCGTGCTCATCCAGTGATTCAATATGCGCCTTGCGGAGCTTTAGGAAGGCACGATTAATTCCTTCCAGTTTCCGCATGACGTCTGCGGTGCCAGACTCCTCTGCTTTCTTAAGCTTACGCTTCAATTTCATCGCGCCGTTCTTCTCGATCTCAGCCGAGAACATATCCCTGCCCCGGTCCACCAGGTTGTGCGCCTCATCGATCAGGAAACAATACGCCTCCACCGGATCATCAAAGAAGCGCCTGAGGTAAACCGTTGGATCAAACACATAGTTATAATCGCAGATAATGCAATCCACCCAATAGGACAGGTCCAGGGAGAGCTCAAACGGGCACATCTCGTGTTCCCGGGCAATCCGTTCAATCTCTTGCCTTCTAAACGTATTTTGACGGCTAAGCACATTGTCCAGCACACCATCGAGCTTATCGAAATACCCCACTGCAAATTCGCAATGCTCAGGATCACAGGGTGAACCGGGATTAAAGCAGATCTTGTCCTTCGCAGTCAGCGTCACCGATTTGAGTTGCATTCCCGCCGAGGACATATCGGCAAGGGTGGCCTCAGCGATGCTGCGCCCCACAGTTTTCGCGGTGAGAAAGAACACCTTCTGATGATGCCCCTCCCCCATGGCTTTGACCGCGGGAAACAAAGTGCCAACGGTTTTACCAACACCGGTAGGCGCCTGCACAAATAACTGCTGCCCGGATACCATGCTGCGATAGGAATTCACTGCAAACTCGCGCTGCCCCTGACGGAAATTCCCGTAGGGAAATGTCAGCTCATTGATGGATGCATCCCGGATCACCCGCCATGCCTGAATCTTATCCAGCCATCGCAGATAACGCGCGGCAAGATCCTCAAAGAATTCCTGAAGCTCCGTAGCGCTGTAGTGTTCCTGAAACTCAGTGACCTCGTTGGTATCCAGATGATAATAACTCAACTGCACGGTTATCTGATCCAGATCTTTCTCAAGGGCATACAACCACCCATAGATCTTTGCTTGCCCCCAGTGCAGTGCCTGCTGACTCGGTGGCAGATCCGCGACTGGCATCTTCAGGGTTTTGATCTCATCGATAATCACCGGATCGGAATCGGCATACACACCATCGATCCGGCCACTGACTTCCAGCACCAGGTTCTGCCATTGATACTTGCCGCGAATCGCAACTTCCGCCTGATAACCACCGGGACGTGATCGCTGCAGTTTCTGATGCCCACGAATACCCTCCATGGCACTACTGCGACTGGTGAAGCGGAAATTGATATCCCCTGAACGCGAGACGGTCTGCAGAAGATTCCCGACTGATACCCGGAAGCTGATCAAACCGTTCGCGGTATCGAGTCGGGTACCGCGAAAAGAGGGTGTATCCAAATCCAGTGGTCCACCTTGATGGCGATTAACAGAAGCGCCGGTTACAGGCATGCATATGATAACCTGTTTCCTGCAATGCATTCGAATTGAATATGCAAGACTGGATGAAGAAAATCGAGTAATCGCTGATAAAATATTAGAAAATAGTGGTCACGAAAAATTATTCCCGGCACAAGAGGCAAGAAAAAATGCTTAAGATCGACAAACATGAAGACGTCTTTGTTCTAACCATGACGAATGGCGAAAACCGCTGGCACACCACCTTCACCAGGGCGTTTAACCAGGCCCTGAACGAGATCGAACAGTCCAGCGGCCCTGCGGCTTTGGTCACAGCATCAGATGATCCAAAGTTCTTCTCGAATGGCCTCGATCTCGAGTGGATGAGTTCCGAAGGTGAGCATCCAGGCGGGGATCGAAGCGTATTCGGTGCGGAAATTATGACCCTGTTTGGGCGCATGATTACCTTCCCGATGCCCACCATCTGCGCGATAAATGGCCACACTTTTGGGGCAGGATTCATGATCGCACTGTGTCACGATGAGCGTATCATGCGAGAAGATCGAGGCTATCTATGTGCCAATGAAATAGAACTGGGCATGCAGATTCCGGAACCGGAGTTGGCGCTGTTTCGACATAAGATACCGATGCCAGCCTTCTTTCAGACGGTACAGTTTGCCCGGCGTTGGACCGGTCCGGATGCGTTGACTGCGGGGATCGTGCAGCAGGTTACTGACCAGTCTTCCAACTTATCCAGCGCCATCGCAAGAGCACAAAGCCTGGCCCACCTGGCGAACAATCGGAAAAACTTCCAGTGGATGAAGGAACACATCTATGGTGAGAATGCTGCCATCAACGGCGTGCATGGTCCAGCCTATATGTTGCGCAATTCAGACCAGTACGCCGACTAGCAATCATTAATCAACCCACTTGACCCGGACCAGCTTGAAAGGAATCCGGTTGGCCGTGAACGCCTTGATCCAGCGTTTCTGATTGGGCTGCAACTGATCCCCCGGCCCCTTCACCTCCACCATTGAATACTCACCCCGACAAGCATCACCCTCACCCGCTTTAGCCGGAAAGGTAATCAGATCCGGAAACCCGGAACGGTTGTTGCGCAGGTCAAATAACATTCGAGAGAACATGGCCAGCAGATGTGACAAGGGTATTCGTGTCAGAGCCAGTTCCATAAGTTCAGATGACAACAGATCCCAGGGCACAAAAGCATTGGCTATGCCCTGCTTTGCCGCATAAGTCTCGTGCACACGCGAAGCCAATTGACCTTCCACTTCCAGTTCATGCAAGCGCGAATCAATCGCTGCACTTCTTGACGCACGAAAAGAGGGTGTCAACAAATCCAGCGGCCCACGCTGATAGGGATTAACAAAGGCGCCCTTTACCGGCATGAATATGATATCCCAGAAACATAATCCGAATAAGCCGGGGATCAGTCCATTTTCCACATAGAAACACTCATCCCCCTCCCCTTCAAACCAGAAACGCACCGCTTCCTCCACGTCATGCGAGGACGGATCAGGCATTTCAAGCTCAAGATTCAGGGTTTCGTATTCGAGCAGGGTTTGGAAAATGTCACTGGAGCCGTGTAGTTTCTTCGCTAACTGATGACCCAACCGGGTGGCAAACTCCAGCTCTTCCTCGTCTGCAGGTTCCGCGATGATGTTTTCGCACAGGGCAAGCGCCGCTGACTCTTCACCTGCTTTCTGCATTATTCGGGCACGTCGTTCCCGACCCGGCGGTGAAGTGCTCTGCGAATAAAGCGCCAATGCATCATCGACAAATTCCTGACGTTCCAGATGCCGGGCTATATGATTCAACAGGCGATCCCTTCTCCTGATTAACGCGCCATTGGATTTCAGATCGATACCACTCAACGCAAGGCAGAGCTGTGCCAGTTCGGGTAACTTGTCGAACTCTTTCAGTTCAATTAGTTCATCACAGGCTTCACGGATTTCATAAAACCGCCAGGTCAGATCAATCACCTCTCTGGAATCGAATAATCGGATTTCTTCAGGTATAAGGTAATCCTCGTAGCGCAACATGCCCATATCGGTTAACACAAATTCGGTGAAGTCCTGGTTCAGGTTGCCGAAGAAGAGCAAGCGATAGAGGAGCAGTGTGTCAAATCCAAGTGGTCGATACACCGCAAAGGGTAATTCCACGGCAAGAACATCAATCTCTGATTTAACCAACTCCACGAGTTCACCACGTTTTAGCTGTTTGGCACCCGCAACACCAGACACCCAGTCCAGCAACTCTGCTTTAGTATGCAAGTCCAACAATTCATCTTCGTCGGTTTCATGACTCATAAAACCCGACTTAAACAATTCAGCCGCGGCAGCTTCAATATCAGAAATATCCACGTAACTCAGTTTGTCACTCCGGAACACGGCTCCTCTTCGGAGAATCATGCGCACATATAAACTCTGTGCCTGATCTGACAGCGACTCGAAATCATCGGCGTAGGCCGTCTCGCGCTCAATCAGCAAGTCAGCATACTGGCTCCGCACAAAGCGGATCAGGGAAAGGAAATTAGTCAGGTGATACCCGACGGGAAGTTCTACAACCATTGGTTTTATCTGTCAGGGCGTAGTGGGTGATTATACTGGAATATCAGGAATATTGACGTAAGTCATCTGACTGGCTATTAGTGTTAATAAAATATGCCTTTAATGGCTATACTCAAAAAGTTATAGCAAATGGCAGCTAACCAATTGAG
>JASJXV010000192.1 GCA_030123805.1 Gammaproteobacteria bacterium | reverse complement strand
AATAGTTTGCCAGCATGCGATTACACGTTTGGGTTGCAATATTGTGTTTCACAACACCGCTTTCAGCGGCTGCAGATTCGCTCGAATTTACCACAACTATTTTCATGTCTGTCATGTTGGAACAGGAATTTCCCAGGGAAACGAGTTTGAGTGACGGCGAAAATCTGGTTTTCTCTCCTCAGGATTCCTGCAACACCAGTCTTTTTTATGTGGAAACCTATCAGGTTCACGATCGAATAGCTTACTTGTGTGATCTGACAAGTCAGGAAGCGCTCATTAATGCAGCAGATCCTGCAGGACCCATAACAATTACCATTGCTCCTTACTAGGAGAGCTCTGATTGAGTGGATTGACACTTATCAGAAAAACCCATCCGTGTCACTAACCGGCAATTCAGGTCAGGAGGATTAGATGCCAAGGCTTAAATGTAAGCACTTACTTACTTGATACGGCGCTATACAAACAAGCATGAACTTAACTTGCGAAACTGACAATACCGGCACGAATTCTGCGTGTACAACTTCTTATCGAATCCAGTCAGATATCAAAATACCCATTATCATGCCGACAGGATCAATGCAGAGGCAACCTAGCAGTATGACCAGATCGGGTTTCTACAAGCTTTTTAAACAGTCTGCTTTTGCATTGTCAATTTCGACCTGTGCTATCACTGCAGTGGCCTTGGAGAACGGCGAGTTGGGTGAGTCGTCATCGGTGAGCATAGTACTGAGTCTTAGTGTGTTACCCATCATTCAGATTGGCAATGTAAACGATATCAGACTTGATATAACTGACCGATCGGTGGATTCAGATTATACCGAGGCAGTTTGCGTCAAGGGCAACGCCGGTGATAAATATTCGGTCACTGCGACGGGTTCCAGTGCGGAATCCGGTAACTTTTCCCTGCAGAGCAACGCCGGAGGACGGCTGCACTACCAGGTCTCATTTTCAGGTAGTAATTCCGCATCTCCCGGTGAATTGGCCCCCGGAGTTCCGACTCCACACTTCGATTTACCCTCATTGGGATCTGATTGTAATGGCGTCTCAGCCTCTCTGACTGTTTCTTTCAAATCAGCAGACCTGCTTAGTGTGGAGCCGGGGCTCTATACAGGTCACTTGACCCTGGTTGTCTCACCACTGTAAAAGTGGTTTCATATTAATGAACGGGCAAACAGATCTTTCTTGAGGCATTTCGGCGCTTGAAGATGCTAAACTTACCGGCGAGAATATACGGCATGGCGAACTCTATGAACGAAAAATACCTTCTAATACTTCGTGGCCTGATAATTTGTCTATTCAGCTCAAACCTGTACGCTGAAATGTATGTGGACAGATCAATAGTTATATTTGAGACTGGTGGATCTCAAAGGGAGGATGTGAAGGTTTCGAACACCGGTGATGAAGTCATCTATATACAGGTTGAAGTCTTCAGCGTACTCAATCCTGGCACTCCGGAAGAAGCAAGAGTCAAAGTCACAGATCCAAAGGAACTCAAGCTGATCGCCACGCCTAATAAGATGGTTATTCCTGCTGGAGGTCAGAAGCTGATACGTATAGTAAATCTGGAAACCAACAATACAACTGAGCGAGTACATCGGATAAATGTCACACCAATTGTCGCCCCTCTGTCTGAGGAGACTAGCCAATTGAGAATTATAGTTGCCTATCAGATTCTGACCATAATCCAACCAATTTCCCCGCAGGCAGAACTGCTGGCGACACGCTCTGGAAATGTGGTCAAGTTCGAAAATCATGGTAGCAGCAATATTCTGCTAACCGAAGGTAGTCAGTGCAAACCTAACGATGCAACTGAATGCGAGGACCTTCCCAGCCGTAGACTTTATGCCGGCAATACCTGGGAATTGGGCTTACCATACGATGCACCACTTGCTTATTCGGTACGAACTTTCGATGGAATAAGGAAACAGATTATTAAATAGGGAGTTCTCTCTCACGGTTAATGTCTATTGCGTCGCGGTATTCAGCATTATCTCTGTTGCTAGTGGTTGGTTTTCCTGCCCCGGCTATTGCCAGTAGTTTCCATATTGATTTCAATGGCGGTGAAGCATCGGATTCGATATCGATCTGGTCTGATACGGGATCCCACCAGCCACTGTTACCTGTGCCGATCGCCACAGTTCATGAGACCGAGTCACCGGCTGCCAAACCTGAGCCCGCTAGTCAAAACCCCGCCGATGAAACAGCAGTTCGTTCTGCACCATTAGATGATGCTGAAGAACCTACTCCCGCAACAGCAACAGACCAGGTAAGAACAGTCCCGGCTGAAGGTTCCCGAAAGGAAAAGCAAACCGCACCAGTTCCCCCCGGCTTTGAAGGACTGATGGAACCACAGACTACTCAGGTTGATGTCTATTATGGAGACTCATTTCTCGTCTCGGTACTTGCGTCCTTCACGCCCACTGACATTGAGTTTCTGCAACCGGCTTTAATCGTTGCACGAATTCCTGATCTGCTGGACCCCAAAACCATTCTGGCTCCCCTCTCGTCCGCCCTGCCTAACAATTCTCAGTTGCTTTGCTTACGAGGAACTCAGACGGGTTGTGGACAGATAATCGCGGAAACTGTGGAGGTTATTTTTGATGACAGCCGCTTCAGGGCAGATCTGTTTGTAGCCCCCCGACTGCTGGCGGTTAGATCAGCACTGGATGATAAATATCTGCCAGCGTCTGATGCAGGTCTCTCGTTACATCAGTTGTTCAATGCTTCACTGAATCGAATCGCCGGGGGTTTCAACTCTTACAACGTAGGCAGCACAACGACGCTGAGTTACGGGGAGAGTCGTTTGTATATGCAGAGTAACTATACAGACTCAGATAACTTCACCATAGACACCCTGGCGCTGCAGCGGCAATTCAGAGGGCGGGAATATCAGTTAGGCATCTTCCGTTCCAATCCGGGCAATATGATCTTCATAGCACAAAAGGATTTTGCCGGGTTCCACTATTCAAGTTCCCTCGATACTCGCGATGACCTGGATCAATCGGCGGGAAATGACCTGCAAGTCTTTTTCCCCAGTCGTAGTCGAGTCGACCTTCTGAAGGATGGCAGGTTGATCAGCTCCAGAGTCTACGAGACGGGCAATCAGCTAATTGACATGACAGACCTGCCTGAAGGCGCCTACGATATTCAATTGCGGATAAGAGATTCTCAAGGTCGTACTACAGAGGAAACCCGGTTCTATATTAAAACCAACCGCCTTCCTCCGCTTGATCAACCATTGGTCTTCTTTGAGGCAGGTGAACGTGTCAACAAAGAACCTGATCAGACTCTGCCACAGTCCGATGGCGAGATCTTTGTACGTGGCGGCATTAATAAGCGTATCACCTCCCGTTTTGGCGCCAATTTTGGAGTTGCCCTGGAAGATGAAGATTCGATGTTTGAGGCGGGTTTCTTCTGGCTTGGTCGCGGTTACGAATTACGTACTAGTGTATCCGCTACCAGTCAGGGAGATTCCGGTGCTGCGGTATCCGGCAGAATCCGACTAGGTAGCTGGACTATAGACTCCAGTTTCAAGCAGACCTGGGCTGATGATGATCAGTTCCATCCTATATTGGGTGAACCCCAACTGCAAAGTTTTTTCAACTTGTCGGTGCCATTCTCCAAAGGCACGCTGTCGATCAGCTCCCGTTATAACGTTCGACCAGACGATTTTACTGATCATAACCTGGGTGTCCGATTCGATTTCAACCCCATCGCATCTTCTAACGCACTCTTCAGTTCAAATCTGCAGTTGACTAAAAACAACGATGAGCTGCTGCTGCAGTTGTCGATTCAGTATCGATTCGGGTCAGGTCAGTGGCGCACTGATTTTAATCCGCAACTCCTGTTGGAAAGAGAGTCCGGTCAAAACAGCGAGTTCGATACTACAACCAATTTAATCAGTTCATGGCGTGACGGTGATCGTTATCTGAGTGATGTGAATTTTTCAGTAAGCGCAATCCGTGAAAGATCAGATACCAGCCTCGAGACTTCTCTTGATATCGCGTCCAATTCGGGGCATCTGTATCTTGATAGCGTCTATCTCGCCGACGAAAAAACTTTCTCATACGCGGCTAACATCTCCACTGCTGTACTGATGAACAAGAGCAGCTTTACTTTCGGAGGAAAAACACCTACCAAAAGCGCAATTGTTGTAAACATCGAAGGCGATATAGATGATGCGTACTTTGATGTGGTGATTAACCAAAATGCCCGTGACAAAGCTCATATTGGGGCACAAACGGTGATTGGCCTCACCCCCTATACGACATACAATGTATATTTAAGAGCCAGAGGATCTGCATTGATCAATTTTAATGATCAGGTGCAAACAACAACTCTCTATCCCGGC
The DNA here is from genome assembly GCA_030123805.1 of Gammaproteobacteria bacterium. Taxonomy (GTDB): domain Bacteria; phylum Pseudomonadota; class Gammaproteobacteria; order Pseudomonadales; family Azotimanducaceae; genus JASJXV01. The sequence goes on along the minus strand of JASJXV010000192.1, from coordinate 274 downwards.
AATGTCGTCACCATGGACTGGCAAGCAAAGCAGGTTGTGGTTGTTTTCGGTCAAATATTGGACCATAACGGCAACCCGGTCGCCAACGGATTAATAAAGGGCGTATCGGGACTCGCTACCACTGATGAGTTCGGCCTGTTTCAGGCTGAGCTGAGTACAACCGTTAGAAAGCTGACCGTTCAAACCCGAAAGTTCAGTTGCGATGTAACTATTCCAGACTATGAAGTGCAACAGAACATTGTACTTCTCGGAGAACTAACCTGTGACTAGCTAG
>JASJXV010000012.1 GCA_030123805.1 Gammaproteobacteria bacterium | reverse complement strand
TGTTCGCTAGCGCGAAATTTGACTATCATCCCGTTTCGAGCACGGCCACAATTTGCCCTTCTTCGACTGTGTCTTCTGGATTGACCAGCAATTCGGATACCTTACCGGCGCAGGGTGCTTCGACCGGAATTTCCATTTTCATCGACTCCACGATCATGAGGGGTTCCTCCTCAGCAACCTGACTGCCAACTTCAACGAGGACTTTCCAGACTATTCCGGTTACCTCAGATTCGACTTTCTCTTCTGCCATCTTCTTACCACCCCGCGCCTTAGCGTATCCGTTTTACTTTGATTCTCTTTTTGTTGCCAGCAACACTCAGCAGGTTAGACCCGAAAATACCTTTCTCTATCCGTACTGTTTGGCCGACTTTGAATATTAATCTAGTATTTGAAGACTCTCGCCAAACCTGATCATTGTCAAGGGTTAAATAATCTATATCGAAAGGGCCTTGCGTTAGAGCAACAATGGTGGCCACTATTACCGGTCTTTCCTCACCCTTGGCAAGAGATTTCTTAAGCGGGAATGCCTGATCGTCTGCCTTTGCTGTTTCGTCCGCTACGGAAGATTTAGCGGTTTTTTCCGGCACCATCGTTGCTACCACCTCCTGCTGGGCTGCTTCAATAATTGGTTCGGGAACTGGCGCAGCTTTCGGTACAGAAACAGGTGCCGGTTGAGAATTGTCTCCAGCGGTTGTCCTGGGGCTGACATTTGCGTATTCAGTCCACGCAGCATAATTATTGTCATAGCAGGCTAGACGTTGTCTGGATTCCTTTAATTCCATGCATTTCCCGGAGCGGTCATAACAGGTCAGGCGCCGATAATCATCTTTAATTGCGTTGCATGTACCGGCCATCACTGGCAATGTTATAAAGCATAGAATTGACAGCACGCTATATTTCATAAGCGTCACTCAATAATTGATTGATATACCAGGACCCGGAATTCCCGACGGATAGGGTAGGAAGAGGACGGCATTAGTTGCGTCAGCAGTATTGCGATCAGTTCTTCCCCGGGATCGACCCAGAAGTAAGTGCTAGCGGCCCCACCCCATGCAAATTCACCGGGAGTGCCAAGAATCTGTGCAGTGGCTGGGTCGAGCATGACGGAGAAGCCCAGACCAAACCCTATACCATCATAAGGTGTTTCGCTGAATACTGGCTGACCCATACTCGTCAGATCACCATTGTCGGGCAAGTGATTCGATGTCATAAGCTCAACAGTTTTTCTGCCCAGTATTCGTTCGCCTTCCAATTCTCCTTTGTTAAGCAGCATCTGCGCGAAGCGGAGATAGTCCCGAGCGGTCGATACCAGGCCGCCACCGCCTGAAAAATAGGTAACCTCTTGAGTATAGCGGCTTGTTTCAGGGGAGTCGGTGAGTTGCAGGCCATCGTCTGCCGTTCGTTCATAGTTTGCTGCAAGTCTGTGAACCTTGCTTTCGGGCACGGAAAATCCAGTGTCAAGCATACCCAGCGGCTCGAAAATCTGCTCCTGCAGGAATTGATCGAAGCGTTCGCCGGAGATCAATTCAACCAGATATCCACACACGTCAGTGGCAACACTGTAGCTCCAGCGGCTTCCGGGGGAAAAGAGGAGCGGTAATTCAGATAATTTGGTAACCATCTCCGCCAGTGTGTTCGATTCTTCCAGTCCCTTGTCGCGATACAGAGTATCAACAACCGATGTCCGCATGAATCCATATGTGAAACCTGCGGTATGAGTCAACAGGTCTCTGATGGTAATTTGGCGATCTGCCGGTTGGGTTTTGTACTCGTCCCTGTTGCCGGATATATAAACCTCCATATTCTCAAATGATGGTACAAATCTTGAAACGGGATCATCCAATTGGAAATGGCCATCTTCGTAGAGCATCATCAATGCAACACTTGTGACAGGCTTGCTCATTGAGTAAAGACGAAAAATGGTATCTTCCGAAATCATCTTATCGGCTTCAATATCCATTCTTCCTTGACATTCAAAGTGTGCAATCTTCCCACGCCTTGCAACCACGGTGATGGTACCCGGCAATTTGCCCTCGTCGAGATACTTTTGCGTCAATAAATCTATCTTTACCAATCTTGGAGCAGACAAGCCCAGATCTTCGGGGGTGACTTTCATAGAACCTCATGTGTAATCATCAGGATGAAAAACCAAAATTAACATGAAAGACGATATTTGTCTCATTACTGGTAGCAAAAAGGGTGCGTGACGGTTTTTCCAACTGGTGGAGTGTGAGATTATGATCCTTCAGTGCTGAACGGGAAAAGACCATGCAACGAGAGATGATCTACATAGCGTTAGGATCGAATTTGGGAAATTCCAAGCAACTGATTCTTGACGCGATGGACAAGCTGGAACTCTGGATACGCAGCACTTTGGTCAGATCATCTCTGTGGCGTTCCAGACCGCTTGACTGTCCGGATGGATCTGCTGATTTCGTCAATGCCGTGGTCGGTTATGAAGCCCCTGATGGCGAAAATCCAATGCATCTATTGCAGCGACTCCAGGCCCTGGAAGCAGAATCCGGACGTCCCGCCACACGTGAGAGAAATTCACCCAGAAGCCTTGATCTGGATATCGTCTGTATCGGTTCCCTGGTAATGAATACGACAGATCTCACCATTCCCCATCCAAGAGCAAAAGACAGGGCGTTTGTTTTGTTGCCATTGCAGGAGATTGCGCCCGAACTGGTATTTCCGGACTCGGGGTTGTCCGTGAAAGAGCTTGTGGCGAAGGTTTCATCTGCAGGTGTAGTCCGGATTTGAACTATTTATCGCCTTTGGGACTGAAGGCGGGCATCGGAAAAGGTGATACGGTGCCGCCCTTGGCTTCACTGATCTTTACTGCACCCTCCTTGGTAACTTCATCAATGCGAATCACCGAGTGCATGGGGATATAGCTTCTCTTAACACCATCGAATTCAGACTTGAGTTTTTCTTCGCTGGGATCTACCAGCATTTGAGACCGTTCACCAAATATGAAATCCTCTATCTCAATAAATCCGTACAGGTCGCTTTGGAAAATCTGCTTTGCATAAAGCTCGTAGATTTGCCCCTGATTAAAGAAAATGACTTTGAAAATTTGTGATTTGGACATATGTGCATATCTCACTGTACAACCGCAAGATTATCTGATTATTCACGGCTAAGCTATCTATTTGACTGCGATCTATTGGACTGCTATATGGGGCTGAAAATACAGATATCAACTACCGAGGAGACACATCCATACGCAGAAAAGAAAAATCGCATTTGTCGCTGCTATCACCGGTCTATATAATAGGAGGCTGTCCGAGATCAGACTTACCTATTGCGGACAAGCCTGATTGGGCTGGGCGCCCCCGCAATTTCCCGCTCATTATCGTTAAATATGCTCAATATTCGTCGAGGCGTCGAACCGCTCAAATGATCGCAAAATCTACCGCGACAGCGTACCGCCCAATCAGTCTTGCCCTCGCTACGGTAGCAGGTCTCGGTCAGCCTCCTTGGCGCCCTGAATTTGGTGGTATGAAATGGCTGGAAAACTCTACATAAAAACCCATGGTTGTCAGATGAATGACTATGACTCGTCACGCATGGCAGATCTGCTGGCAGAGAGTCACGGCTATGATTTAACTGACAATGCTGAAGAAGCAGATATACTGTTACTCAATACCTGTTCTATCCGGGAGAAAGCCCAGCAGAAGGTATTCCATCAATTGGGCCGCTGGCGACACCTGAAGGACAAAAATCCAAAGTTGATCATCGGTGTAGGGGGATGTGTAGCCAGCCAGGAGGGTGAAGCAATATCACAAAGGGCTCCCTACGTGGATTTGATTTTCGGTCCCCAGACATTGCACCGTTTGCCCGAAATGCTTGATTCGTCTGTGGATAGAGAGTCGGCTGTTATCGATATCAGTTTTCCGCAAATTGAGAAATTTGACCGACTGCCTGATCCCAGGGTGGATGGCCCCACAGCGTTTGTTTCCATCATGGAGGGTTGTAGCAAGTACTGTTCATTCTGTGTAGTGCCTTACACCAGGGGTGAAGAGGTGAGTCGACCGCTGGATGATATTCTGGCGGAAATTGTGCATGTGGCATCGAAGGGTGTACGAGAGGTCAATCTCCTGGGGCAGAACGTTAACGCCTACCAGGGTCCGACTCATGACGGGGATCGTGCAGATCTGGCCTATCTGATTTCGTTGGTTGCCACAATCGAAGGCATTGACCGGATTCGATATACAACGTCACATCCGATTGAATTTACTGATCGCCTGATAGAAGTCTATGCTGAGGTGCCGGAATTGGTGAGCCACCTGCATTTGCCGGTACAGAGCGGTTCCGACCGGATTCTGGCAAAGATGAAACGTGGCTATACCATTCTTGAGTATAAATCGAAACTCAGGAAGCTGAGGTCAATTCGGCCGGATGTCAGCATATCCTCGGATTTCATTGTGGGTTTTCCGGGAGAATCGGAGCAGGACTTTGCAGCGACCATGAAGTTGATAGAAGAGATTCAATTCGATAATTCATTCAGCTTTATTTATAGCGCAAGACCCGGTACTCCCGCCGCGGATCTGCCTGATGAAACGCCTGTAGAGATAAAGAAGCAACGCCTTGATATACTGCAAACTCGCATCAACCAGCAGACGCAAGCCATTAGTCGTCGTATGGTGGGTAAAGATTACTCTATTTTGGTCACGGGCCTATCAAGAAAGGATCCCGGACAGCTACAGGGGCGTACTGAGAACAATCGTGTTGTCAATTTCACTTCAGAAGATCAATGCCTCATCGGGCAGTTTGTGGCGGTCACTATAACCGAGGCTCTGCCAAATTCACTGCGAGGATATTTATGTTGATTAGAAACCGGTATCTCGGACAGGCTCCTGGGGCTTGATTCAAGTTTGTTAAGCAGACCTTACAATTGCCCGGCTTGCAATCAAAGTAGATTAATCAGAGATTCCTTAGCATGAGATCTTTCCCTTGCGAGTTCCACGGTATATGCTAATAACTTGTGAACAGATTTGTAGAAACTATTGGATACACAATCATACCAGGTGAAACTGGAACCTAATGATAGCCTGCAACTCGCCGCGCTCTGCGGACCACTTGACGTAAATCTGCGACAGATAGAAAAACGTCTGGGTGTTGTTATTCAAAATCATGGTAATGATTTCCGTCTGTTTGGCGACCAACAGGTCGTTCACGCGACTGAAGAGCTACTCATTCATCTGTATCGGGAAGTTCAAAGCGGGACATCATTAACAGCTGAATTGGTACATTTGTTTCTTCAGGAGTCAGGAGTGGCAGCATTACTGGACAAGAAATCGCCAGACGATGATCAGTTGATCATTACTCACCGCAAGAGTGTTAAGCCCAGAGGGCCGAATCAGGTTGGCTACGTAAAGAATATCCGCCACTACGATATCAGTATAGGTATTGGGCCTGCCGGTACCGGTAAGACATACCTGGCTGTGGCCTGTGCCGTGGAAGCTTTGGAGAAGGAGAAAATCAGACGTATCGTGCTGGTTAGACCGGCAGTCGAAGCCGGTGAGAAACTGGGGTTTCTGCCCGGGAGTCTCAGTCAGAAGATTGATCCGTATCTCAGACCCTTGTATGACGCTCTTTACGACTTGATCGGTTATGAACGAGTCGAAAAGCTGATCGAGAAAAACATCATTGAAATTGCGCCCTTGGCTTACATGAGGGGAAGAACCCTTAATGATTCCTTCATTATTTTGGATGAAAGTCAGAACACGACCGCTGAACAAATGAAGATGTTTCTGACCAGAATAGGCTTTGGTTCCACAGTGGTTGTTACCGGCGACATTACGCAGATTGATCTGCCAAGAGGAACATTATCCGGTTTGCGACATGTTGCGGGGATTCTGAAGGAAGTTAACGGGATTGCATTTACATGGTTTTCGCCCAGTGATGTAGTCCGACATCCATTGGTTCAGAGGATCGTCGAGGCTTATGAAAGGCAAGATGAGGAAAGCCATGGTTCCCGATGAAAGCTGCGTGGATATCCAGCGCAGTGAAAAAGTTGGATCAGTACCCCTGGATGATGAAATTGCCTGTTGGGTAAAGTTGGTTCTTCAGCATCAGCGGTGTTCCGCCAGCGTTAGTATTCGGTTTGTCGATGAGGTTGAGGTTACTCTACTGAACAATCAGTATAGACAGCTTAACCAGCCCACCAATGTGCTCTCTTTTCCATGCGATCTGAGTGACGAATCCGGGTTGCGTATATTAGGAGATATTGTTGTATGTGAACCGGTTGTAACCCGGGAAGCTCTGGAACAGGGGAAAAATCTGAGTGATCACTGGGCACATATCATCACGCATGGTCTTTTGCACTTATTGGGATTTGATCACATTGAAGATCGACAGGCCGAGGAGATGGAAGATCTGGAAATCAACCTGTTGAGTGAAATGGGCGTCAGCAATCCGTATGCAGAATCAGTTTAATGGTAGCCCCAGGGAGGTGGTTATTTCAGTATGAGCGAAGCAGATAGCGACCAGTCGCAAGCAGGCAAGTCATGGCTTGATACTCTGACAAGAATGTTCTCCGGAGAACCTAATAATAGGAATGAGCTTGTCAACCTGCTGAGAGAAGCGCAACAAAGGCAGGTATTAGACTCAGATGCGCTGAGCATTATCGAGGGCGCCCTTTTAGTAGCGGATATGCAGACCAGGGAGATCATGATTCCCCGTTCCCAGGTCGTCGTGATCAAACTGGGAATGGGAATAACTGAACTCCTACCTTTGGTCATTGAATCCGGACATTCACGCTTTCCGGTAATTGGGGATGGTCCCGATGACGTGGTGGGGATATTGCTCGCCAAAGATTTGCTCTCCCTGGCACTGGATAAACAGAAATCCAGATTCAATCTGAAAGATATATTACGTCCCTGCACCGCCGTACCTGAAAGTAAACGCCTGAATGTTCTGTTGCAGGAATTTCGTTCGACGCATAATCACCTGGCGGTCGTTTACGACGAGCACGGAGGTGTTGCGGGCATCGTCACCATCGAAGATGTATTGGAACAGATTGTGGGCGAGATTGAGGACGAATTTGATGTTGATGATGAAGACTTTATCAAACAACACTCAGACAACACCTACACGGTAAAAGCATTGGTACCCATCGACGAGTTCAACGAATGCTTCGGCAGCAAGTTCAGCGAGGAGGAATTCGACACCATCGGAGGCATAGTAATCAGTAATTTTGGCCATGTTCCCAAACGCGGGGAAAAGGTAGAGATCGATGGCTACCACTTCGAAGTGCTCAATTCCGATCAGCGTCGCGTCAAACTACTGCAACTCACCCTGTCTGAAGCAGCACAAAAGAGGTGACACGAACGCGACGACTCGGATTTCGCAACCTTACGGGACCAGGATTGCCCGGTCATCTGATAGCCCTGTCTGCAGGTTGCACTCTGCCACTATCGCTGGCGCCGTTTGATATCTGGCCATTGGGGTTTGTGAGTGTATTTTTACTTGCAGCCTGTCTGCAGGGAATAGAAAACCGCATGGGTGCATTCAGAAACTACCTGTTTGGTCTGGGAATGTACGGAGTAGGCGTCTCCTGGATATACGTCAGCATTCATGAGTATGGTGGTGCATCCGTCGGTCTTGCCGTTGCCCTGGTCGCGCTCTTCGTAGCTTCAATTTCGACCGTCGCCGCATTGCAAGGGTATCTGTATGTGCGTTTTTTCAGAAATGGTTATTGGGGTACAGTTCTGGGATTCTCCTGTCTCTGGGTAGCACAGGAGTGGTTTCGTACCTGGGTTCTTACCGGTTTCCCCTGGCTTTTCCTGGGCTATGGCGTCATGGAGACACCTCTGGCACATCTCGCTCCGGTAACCGGAGTGCTCGGTGTGAGTCTGGCGGTAGCCCTTACCGCCAGTATGTTTTTTGCGCTGGTATATCACCCGCATGAAATGCCCAATCAGACTCACAGGAAATTCGTCTCATTGGCTCTTGTGGGAAGCGTCTGGCTGGCAGCGCTGCTGTTGTCGCAGCAACACTGGGTAGAACCAGTAACAGATGGAGAGCTATCTGTCAGCCTGGTACAGGGGAATATTGATCAGCGGATCAAGTGGCGTCGGGAAATGATTGAGCCTATTCTTGATCTATACTGGCAAATGTCACAGACAGAATGGGAGCAGGACCTCATCGTATGGCCTGAGGCTGCTATAACGCTATTCAAACATCGCGCCACGGATTTTCTGGATAAGGTAGATAGTAAGGGGAAACAGACTAATACGGCTGTGATCACGGGTATTCCGACCATCGACCCAGAAACTCAAGCACACAGGAATAGCGTTGTTGCCCTGGGTATGGGCTCAGGAACTTACCAGAAACGGCGTCTGGTTCCCTTCGGAGAGTATGTGCCGTTGGAGCAATGGCTGCGAGGGTTGATCACTTTTTTTAATCTGCCCATGTCGCATAACAATTCAGGCCCGATGGAGCAGGATCCGATGCTTGTAGGTCCCTGGAAGGTGTCTACATCCATCTGTTATGAAGTGGTTTATCCTGAACTGGTGCGTCGTTCTGTTGCAGCCCCCGACTTTTTGCTAACGATTAGTAACGACACATGGTTCGGGAAGTCCATTGGACCCATCCAGCATATGCAAATGGCGAGAATGAGGGCACTGGAGAATGGCCGCTATCTAATTCGCGCGACCAATAATGGTGTAACGGCTATCGTCGATGAACAGGGCCATATTCTGCGGTCATTACCCCAGTTCACCCGGGGCATATTGCGGGGCGAGGTCAAGGTCATGAGCGGAACTACACCCTTTAGTCGTTGGGGATCGCTGCCGGTACTACTCGTTTGCGGTTTGGGATTGCTGCTTGCGGCCGTAACAGGCCGAGCGCAAGTTTCTAATCCAGGTCAGTAATTTCGAGCCGTCAGATAGTCGCTAAGCGAAGGATTGGGACACTGCTGTTCCGCAATATTCGCAGCATTACTTGTGATGTGCGGAATTTGAAAGGCTGTGTAGATTAGAGACGTGACTTCTCTCACCATCGTGTCACCGGCGGGAGCGAGGTATCTCCTTTCTGGACACGCTGTAAACCATCCCTGGGCGCTCTGCGTCGGTGTGCCGCATCACGGCTTCCCTGCCTCCGACGGTCCAGAAAGGAGATACCTCACTCCCTTGGTTACGACATTAGGATATGAGGCCACAAAAGTAACCTATTGATCAGTAGAACATGCTTGATGCTAAGAGAGTTGAGTCGGATATTTTCTCCTGGGACAGTCGTCAGCAGGGACGCTGTGATGCGGCACTCCGACGCCTAGCGTACATGGTGGTCCGACATCTCGGTGTATTCACAGCGTGTCCCAGGAGAAAATATCCGGCTCAGCTCGCTACACAAATTTGTGGAACAACAGTGTCCCCAACCCCTTTCTTCGTGGGAACTGCCGAATCTTTGAGGTGGCGGTATTACACATGCGCTGGATAGGTTAAAATGCGCGGTTTCCGGAGCCTGCTGTATTCCCGGCCAGGCCTCGAATCACCGATAAATCCAGTCAGAGATGCGATATTGATGGAAGAGAAATACCAGGCGCGAGTTGCTGAGCGAGCCGTGCAGGAATATTGGCAGAAAAACCAGAGTTTCCAGGTGAGTGAGAACAGCGACAAGGAAAAGTTTTACTGTCTCTCAATGTTTCCCTATCCGAGCGGCCAGTTGCACATGGGTCATGTCCGAAACTATACCCTGGGAGACGTTATAGGTCGCTTCCAGCGTCTACAGGGTAAAAATGTATTGCAACCTATGGGTTGGGATGCGTTTGGGCTTCCGGCCGAAAATGCAGCCATTAAGCACAAGGTACCGCCTGCTGAATGGACGCAGAAAAATATAGAAAATATGCGTCGGCAATTTCAGGAGTTAGGGTTTGCCTTTGATTGGAGCCGTGAATTTGCCACCTGTGACCCCAATTACTATCGCTGGGAACAGTGGTTTTTCACTAAATTGTTCCGCAAGGGATTGGTGTATAAGAAGTCAGCATGGGTAAACTGGGATCCGGTGGACCAGACAGTACTGGCCAATGAACAGGTGATTGACGGGCGGGGATGGCGTTCGGATGCGCCGGTAGAGCGACGTGAGCTTGAACAGTGGTTTGTGCGAATCACAGCCTACGCTGACGAATTGTTGGAGTTCCTGGACAAATTACCGGGATGGCCGGACAAGGTTAAGACCATGCAAAGGAACTGGATTGGCCGTTCGGAAGGTGTGGAACTGCATTTTCAGGTTCCTGACTCAGATGAGGTGATGCCGGTATATACCACCCGACCGGATACACTGATGGGTGTCACCTATGTTGCAGTGGCACCGCAGCATTTCCTGGCAGTCAAAGCGGCTCAATCAAACCCGCACATTGTTGAATTTATTGAGTCCTGCAATAAGGTGAAGGTGGCTGAAGCTGATATGGCGACCATGGAAAAACTGGGTCTCGATACAGGCCTGGTTGTGATCCATCCTCTCACAGGAGAGTCGATTCCGGTTTGGATTGCCAATTTTGTGTTGATGGAATACGGCTCTGGTGCAGTTATGTCGGTACCCGGCCATGATCAGCGCGATTGGGAATTTGCCAGCAAATACGGCCTGGATATCGTGCAGGTAATCGCCCCGTCGGATCCGTCTAACAGTGATCAGGTATGCAATCTGGAGCATGAGGCGTTTACTGCCAAAGGCGTATTATTGAATTCCGGGGCTTTCGATGGCTTGACATCAGAACAAGCTTTTGACGCGATTGCAGCGGAGCTATCCAGACAGGGTAAAGGTGAGAAACAAACCAATTACAGATTGCGTGACTGGGGTGTTTCCAGGCAGCGCTATTGGGGGTGCCCTATTCCCATTATCCACTGTCCTGATTGTGGCTCGGTTGCGGTACCAGATCAGGATCTGCCAGTAGTTCTGCCGCTTGACGTTGAATTCGATGTTGTCGGATCGCCACTTAAAAAGATGCCGGCCTGGTACCAGACCAGCTGTCCTGAATGCGGTGCTGAGGCGGAGCGGGAAACCGATACGTTTGATACGTTTATGGAGTCATCCTGGTACTATGCCCGGTTCGCGTGTAGCGATCTGTCATCGGCTATGCTGGACGAGCGGGTCAATTACTGGACATCAGTTGACCACTACGTGGGTGGTGAAGAACACGCCATTTTGCATCTGTTGTATGCAAGGTTTTTTCACAAGGTCATGCGAGATGAAGGACTGGTGGATTCGGATGAACCATTCGAAAAGCTGTTATCGCTTGGAATGGTGCTGCAGGGTGGCACCAAGATGTCGAAGTCTGCAGGAGACGCTGGCGACCCGCAACATCTTATGAACAAGTACGGGGCCGATGCAGTGAGAATGGCGATGATGTTTGCAGCTCCCCCTGAACAATCTTTTGAGTGGTCGGAACATGGTGTGGATGCAGCGGCACGGTGGTTACGCCGCTTATGGAAAACGGTTGCGGCTCACATTGCTGAAGGCCCGTCGGAATCTGTTGACACGGAAGCGCTGAATGAGGGTCAAAGAGATCTGCGTCGCATTGTCCATGAAACGATAAACAAAGCATCCGATGACTACGGGCGTAGACTGACTTTTAACACTGTGATTGCGGCCGTGATGTCTTTGCTCAATGCAGTCGGGAAATTTGCAGATCATTCTCCTCAGGGGCGTGCCGTGATAGCGGAAGCCCTGAAAGCTGCGGTGATAATACTGACACCAATCACCCCGCATATTTGTCACCATTTATGGCGAGAACTGAATGCCGGGCAGATGATTGAAGATGCAAGCTGGCCAGACGTGGATGCAGCAGCCCTGGAAAAAAGCAAAGTGGAACTGGTGATTCAGGTCAATGGCAAGCTGCGTGGCAAACTGGAGGTTTCCCCCGGTGAAGATCAGGAATGCGTGGAGGAGATGGCGACTGCTATCGAAAATGTCAGCCGGTTCATTGAGGGTAAGACGGTCAGAAAGGTGATATTTGTGCAGGATAAACTGGTAAATTTCGTAGTAGGTTGAAGGATGGGAATGTGTGGGTTCAACCTGGGCGGCTGTCCGACATCTCGGCCAGCCTCCCAGGTAATTGTTTCTTTTGGTTAAGTGCGATGCCATGGTATTGAAAACATGTTTGGTATCATTGTCAGTGTGCATATTGCTCACCGCATGTGGATTTCAATTGCGGGGGACTGCTGAATCGGAGTTCCGAATTCCGGCTCTGTATCTGACAGCAGAGCATACTTATGGAGAGTTGATCCGCGCTCTTGAGAGGAGACTCTCGAGCAACGGCACGGAACTGGTTAGTTCCAGGGATCTTGCGCCCTGGACAGTAAGCCTATTAGCAGAGAGATTCAGTCGCCGGGTAGCATCAACTACCCGAGATATCAGCGTTGCAAAATACGAGCTGATACTACAAGTGCATTTCAGTTTGGCCGCACAGGATGGCAAACTGCTCATTCCACCTGCGTCACTGATTATTGAGCGGCTGTATGACTATGACCCATCTAATCTGGTGGGCAGCGATGCGGAGGAAGAACTGCTCAGACAAGAGATGCGCACGGATATCATTGACCGCATTGTACGCAGAATAGGCACCACGATTAACAGCCAGGCTGCCACGTGAAACTCCCTCCGGACAAACTGGCAGGTCAGCTATCGCGATCCGTCAGCCCTGTCTATATCATCAGTGGCGATGAGCCATTATTGATTCAGGAAGCCTGCGATAGTATCAGATCCTCATTGCGCAACCGGGGATTCACCGAGCGCCAGGTGTACCATATAGAAGGATCGTTTGACTGGGAACAGATATTGTTCAGCGCTAACAGTATGTCTCTGTTTGCGGACAAGAAGCTGCTTGAACTCCGCATGCCTAATGGCAAGCCCGGCGCTAAGGGCTCGAAGGTGCTCATGTCATACGTGGAGAACCTTGTGGAAGAAAACGTCCTGTTACTTATCACTGATCGATTGGATGCAGGCACTCAACGAGCCAAGTGGTTTAAGGTGCTGGAATCTGCGGGTGTGTTTATTCAGGTGTGGCCCATCGAAATCGATCAGCTACCCGGATGGATTCAACAGCGGATGGCCAGGGTAGGTCTATCCGCAGAACGGGATGCCGCACAATTACTTGCAGACAAAGTGGAGGGTAATCTGCTGGCAGCGGTCCAGGAGATAGAGTTGTTGGGCGTGGTTTGCACAGATGGCAGAGTAACGCTGGAGCAGGTAGTCGAAGGGGTATCTGACAGCGCAAGATATAGTGTTTTCTCGCTGATTGATGCAGCACTTTCAGGCAATAGTGGCAGAACAGTGACCATGGTGCAGGGACTCCGAAGCGAGGGTACAGAGGTGTTGCAGATTCTTGGACTGCTGGCAAGAGAGCTACGGATTCTTGGGAGCATGGCCGGAAAAGTAACAGCGGGCCAGACCATGAATAGGGTCATGACAGCACAGCACATATGGCAAAAACGCAAAAATGCAGTCGAGGCGGTGCTCATCCGTCATACTGCCGGTGCTTTCGAGGCGATGCTTGGCAGAGTTAGCTTGATTGACCAGATGGTAAAAGGGCTTGGTATGGGTGATCCATGGGATGAACTTTCAGCTCTGCTGCTGAAATTGGCGGGATCACAGTTGGCAACTGATAGGGTTATAGTCGGCTAGCGCAATTTCCACACACGCAAACGCACGGGACCCTCCTGAAGTTGCCATTTACCCGACGTGGGTTTGCGCGGCAGTGCCTGTTGCGATAAGTGTTAATGAATCACCGTCTGTTTCCAGAATAGAAATAGAGCCATTATCCGGTCGAAAGTGCACCACTCTGTCGTCATCTATCGCACTTCCTACCGCGACATTGATGGCTATGAAATGGCTGAATACCACCGTATCCTTTTGTAATCCACACACACACTCGATTAGGGCAGCACGCCAGGATTGCAACTCGGCGGAGACATTTGACCAGTTATCCTGCATGACTTTACTGAGCCAGGGACCCCGGCTTTCCAGATCAAGACCGGGTGAAGGGATTTCGGCAACCCGGGGTTCCACTCTGGCTTCAGTCTGAAACTTGCGAGTAAAGGGCAGTGACGTCTCAAGGGCGCGCTTGAGCGGGCTGGAAACAGCTTCCAGGGGTGCATAAGCCATTAGTGTTTCAGCCGCGGTTTCGGCCTGGGATAGGCCCAGTGCATCCAGACCCGGATCCAGATCATCGGACCAGGAGGCAGCTGCTCTGCCGTGTCGGACAAGATATATTCGAGTCATTTTCAACTTCCTGTGCAGCTAAAAGGCAGCAATTATAACCCAGAAATTATCGCTCCCTTAAAACAACTCTCAAAATTGGCGGTGTGAGAGATAAAAGGATATCCTAGGGCAGATACGAAAACCTCACTTCCCGGATCTGGCCGTTTTGAGCAATTACATTATTGAACCAGTGTTAACAGCCAGTTCTGGACCGGATGTGGCCCACCGGCTTTGAAGTTCGAGGTGGCTACTTCAAGTGGTTGTTTTATAATCTTGACAAAATATATGTGTTGCAACTTCGAACCAATTTTAACAGTTTCAGTACAGGAGCCAGCTACAAAATAGTGATCGCACCACCAGGACGATCTGCCATTGTCAGGTTAAAAAGCGAGGAAGAGATTTTGAACGGGTTGCCCCCTGTCTGTGCCCTGAGGACTACAGCACCTGTGTGATAGTGTAATTCCGTTCGCATTTTGTTGACGGATTTGGGAAACTGCTGTCCGGTAGAAAGATGGCTGGAGCCGAAGATTGAATTTTATAGAGCGGGTTGATGCTGTAATGACAGAAAAAACAAGCGTAGCGGCAGATTCTGGAACTCCAGATACTGAAGTGGATGTGCGGGAAGTTTTTGGAATAGATGTGGACCTGAAAGTCCTTGCGTTCTCAGAGCCGACGGAACACGTACCCACGTTTGATGATACGTATCTATTCAATCGGGAAACAACACTGGCTATTCTGGCCGGATTTGCCCACAACAAGCGCGTGATGATTCAGGGATATCATGGCACCGGTAAATCCACGCATATTGAGCAGGTTGCTGCGCGTCTGAATTGGCCGTGTATTCGTATCAATCTGGATAGCCATATCAGTCGTATCGATCTTATCGGCAAGGACGCGATTGTTCTGAAGGATGGACTACAGGTAACTGAATTCAGGGAAGGACTCTTGCCGTGGGCATTGCAAAGTTCCACAGCCCTGGTGTTTGATGAGTACGATGCGGGTCGGCCCGATGTGATGTTTGTAATTCAGCGGGTATTGGAGGTGGAAGGAAAACTTACCTTGCTGGATCAGAGCAAGGTCATCAGTCCCCATAAGTACTTCCGTTTATTTGCTACTACCAACACCATTGGTCTCGGTGATCCATCCGGCCTGTATCATGGCACTCAACAGATTAACCAGGGACAGATGGACAGATGGAACATTGTCACCACGTTAAACTATTTACCCCATGAACGGGAAGTAGACATTGTAGGAAAGAAGATGGATGCGCTAGGTGACTCAATGGACAAGAAGACTCTTTCTCATATGGTGTCAGTGGCCGAGCTGACTCGGCAGGGTTTTATTAATGGTGATATTTCTACCGTTATGTCACCGCGAACCGTCATCATGTGGGCTGAGAATGCACGTATTTTCAATGATCTGGGTTTTGCGTTCAGATTAACTTTTCTGAACAAGTGTGATGAGACGGAGAAATCGATTGTTGCAGAATATTACCAGCGGTGCCTGGGTGAGGAACTTCCTGAATCGAGCGCTAAGGTGATGTTGGGTTAAAGAGATAAATCGGTGTCCCAGAAGCCAATTTCCGAGAAAAATGACGCAGCGGAACTGTTCAAGCAGGCAGTGACCTCCACCATGCGCGCCATATCCGGGAATGATCAGCTGAATGTCAGTTTTGGCAGAGGAAAACCTTACATTCAGGGAGACCAGGCACGCGTACCCTTGCCAGAACAAAATTTGAGCGAAGCACAGCTTGCAGTGTTGCGAGGCACAGCGGACAAGTTTGCCTTGCGAACTCGATTTCACAATGACCAGTACCATAAGGCTCACCGACCGGCAGCCGGTATAGCACTGGATGTGTATGAAGCGGTGGAAGATGCGCGGGTAGCATCCATTGGCACTCGACTCATGCGAGGAGTCGGATTCAATCTTAATGCGGAAGTCGAGCAGCATTGCAAAAATCACGGCTACGATAAACTGGAACACCAGACCGACGCTCCTCTGGGCGAAGCGGTTGGATACTATATCCGAGAGAAACTGAGTGGCATTACCCTACCGCCAACAGCAACCAGTTTACTGGATCATTGGCGCGACTACATTGAGGAAAAGATCGGTTATGAGATGGAAGATCTGGATGCGAATCTCAATGATCAGAGCGAATTTACACGCCTGACCCGAAGAATCCTGTCAGATCTCGGATTGAGTGATGCGTGGGGCGAAGAAAGTCTGGATGCAGAGGGTGATCCGGAACAGGAAGATGATTCCGGTGAATCTGAATCGGAAGCGGGCGATGAGGCTGCCATGGAAGAAGCTCCCAGTGATGCCGATATGGCAGAGGCGATGGAAGGCGAAGTGCCGGTCGATATGGAGGCAGGTGATCTTTCTGAAGCGGAAGGTGAGGATGATGACGCCGGGGCTACACCCGAAATGCTGCAAAAGAACTGGGACAGACCCAGGGAATCCAATTACACCGCATTCACCATGGATTTTGATGAAATCATCCTGGCAGATGAGCTTTGCGAGCCAGCAGAACTTGAAAGACTGCGTGGTGTGCTTGATTCACACTTGCGGAATTCACAGGTTATTATTGCCAAGTTGGCTAACCGCTTGCAACGAAAACTAATGGCGCAGCAAAACCGTACCTGGGAGTTTGATCTGGATGAGGGAATGCTGGATTCGTCCAGACTGACGAACGTGATAATGGACCCTTTCCACCCGCTGGCATTCAAACAGGAAAAGGACATGACGTTCAGAGATACCGTGGTATCTTTGCTGATCGACAGTTCCGGTTCCATGCGAGGGCGATCAATCACCATTGCAGCCATGTGTGCGGACATCCTGGGAAGAACACTGGAGCGATGTGCGGTTAAAGTCGAGATTCTCGGATTTACCACCAGAGCCTGGCGCGGAGGACAATCCCGGGAACATTGGTTGGCAGCGGGTAAAGGTCCTAATCCCGGGAGATTGAACGACCTGAGACACATCATCTACAAATCTGCAGATATGCCCTGGAGGCGCGCCAGAAAGAATCTCGGTTTGATGATGAGAGAAGAACTTCTCAAGGAAAATATTGATGGCGAGGCCCTGCTCTGGGCTCACAATCGCATCGTCACACGCCCTGAGGACCGCAGGATACTCATGGTCATCTCTGATGGCTTGCCTGTGGACAACAGCACACTGCTGGTAAATCCCAGTAACTATCTGGAACAGCATCTTAAATATGCAATAGACATAATAGAGAATCATTCTCAAGTCGAACTGGTCGCCATAGGCATCGGACATGATGTTACGCACCACTATCGACGCGCAGTAACCATTACCGACGCTGAGCAATTGGGTCATGCCATGACTGAGCAACTGGTGAATCTGTTCAGTCAGGAAGTGCCATCAGCAGGCAAGCGAAGGCAAATAAGCGTTGCTTCCCAGGCAAGCTCTCTAACGCAGCCATGCCGGAAATAGCGGTGGCGACGTCTGGGCCTCGATCAGACTTTCCCTGGAACCTCCTGGTTGGTTGAAGGGCAGGAGACAATGAATCGCATGATTTAAGATGGCATCAAATTTCGACTGGAGAGCAAAATACCGTGCGGCAACCCCTTATCGCCACAGGTGAAAATGCGGTGATTGCCTTGAAAAACTGCCCATCCTGAGTTCAAATACGAGATGCGAAATACAGCCACAATCATTGGAGAGATCTATGAGTGCAAGCGGCACATGGAACATCACTACAAACAGCCCTATGGGATCACAAGACGGTACGCTATCTCTGACGGAAGAGGGCAGTAGCCTGACGGGTAAAATGTCCGGTCCCCAGGGAGATATCGATATTACTGAAGGCACGGTTGACGGTAACAATCTAACCTGGAAGGCTCAGGTGACTTCACCCATGGCCATCACATTGGAAGTGTCAGCCAGCGTGGATGGGGACAGTATTTCCGGCGATATCAAACTGGGATCATTCGGTAACGCGACCTTTACCGGGTCACGCGCTGAATAGGTTCAATTTTGGTTGCATCAATTTTGGCTCTCACAGTTTGCTGCGCAAACCGCTGCCGCCGTTAAAATTTGATTGCATCAATTTTAACTAACTGAACAGATGGCACGCCACGTATCGGTCTTTGCTGGTTGCAATAAATTCGGGTGTTTCATGAGAGCAGTGTGCCATTGCCCGGGGACATCGATCGACAAACCTGCACCCTGGTTTGACGTTGATGGGTGAAGTGATTTCACCTTTGATAGGTGTATGCGGTCGACTCCTCTCCAGTACCGGGTCCGGTTCCGGATTGGATTCAATCAGCAACTGTGTGTATGGGTGTTGCGGATCGAAAAACAGCTCATTTGACGGACCGATCTCCACCAGCGTTCCCAGATACATCACTGCCATGCGGTGAGAGACGTATCTCACCATCGATAGATCATGAGCGATGAAAAGCAGCGTCAACCCTATGGATTCCTTTAGTTCGTCCAACAGATTGATAATTTGCGCCTGAACCGATACGTCCAGTGCGGATATGGGCTCGTCGCAAACAACAAATCTGGGTTCGATAATCATCGCCCGGGCAATGCCAATCCGCTGCCGCTGACCACCGGAAAACTCATGCGGATAGCGGGACATATGGTCAGGATGCAAGCCAACTTTCTCCAGCCAGTAGGCGACCTTCTCGTGTATTTCACTGCGAGAGTGGGTTCCCGGTAACACCAGACCCTCACCGATAATATCCAGTACCGTCATTCTTGGATTTAGCGAAGAATATGGATCTTGAAAGATCATCTGCATTTCCCTGGAATAAGTCAGATGATCTTTTGATTTGAATTTGGCCGGGAGCGGCACACCGTTATAGAAAGCCTCACCGGATGTCCGGTCATACAAACCGACCAATGTTTTTCCGAATGTCGACTTGCCGGAACCGCTCTCACCTACCAGCCCAAGAATCTCGTTCTCTTGAATCGAGAGCGTGATTCCATCCACGGCATGCAATATCTGATGCGAGCCGATTCTGAAATGCTTGGTCAGTGCTCTGGTTTCTATCAGCATTATTGATCTCCAACCAGATGCAGTGCATCGACTTCAGGAGCGAGTTCATGGTGTAACCAACAACTGGCGTAATGATCGGCGGCTATACGAAAGCCTGAGGGTTGATTTGATTCGCAGATATCCATGGCATGGGGACAACGAGCGAAATAGCCACATCCAGCGGGTGGATGAAACAGGTCAGGGGGACTGCCGCTGATAGGCATGAGTTTCCGCTCTTCATTGGGTTTGTTGGTAGGCATGGCCTCTTTGAGTCCCATGGTATATGGGTGAGCCGACTCATAGAAGATCTGATCGACACTACCTGATTCGATAATCTGTCCGGCGTACATAACGGCAACGTCATCAGCAACACGAGCCACAACTGCCAGATCATGGGTGATAAGGATGATGGACATCCCTTCCGTGCGTTTGAGCTCCAGCATCAATTCCAGGATCTCTGCCTGAATGGTGACGTCCAGGGCAGTCGTCGGTTCATCTGCAATTAGCACAGTAGGATTGCACGCCAGGCTCATGGCGATCATAGAGCGCTGTAACATACCGCCGGAAAATTCAAATGGATACTGCCTGGCTCTTTTTGCCGCTTCCGGAATTTTTGTCTTGTCCAGAAGATCAACTGCTATTTTTGCAGACGCCTTTTTAGTATAACCTCTGTGCACTATAAGCGTTTCAGCGATCTGATCACCAATGGTCATGGTTGGATTCAGAGATGTCATGGGATCCTGAAAGATCATTCCGATTTCTACACCTCTGAACTGATTGGCTTCTTTCGGCGATAGGCCCAGCATCTCCTGACCATTCAGTTTCGCGGAACCCGATGTGATACGCCCCGGGGGCATGGGAATCAAACCCATAATGGCTTGCACGGTCACAGATTTTCCGCAGCCGGATTCGCCCACGATGGCCAGTGTTTGACCTCGAGGAACCGAGAAACTTACACCCCTCACTGCCTTGACAATTCCACCATAGGTATCAAATTCAACGCGGAGGTTTTTAACATCCAATACGATATCGGACATGGGCTTACTCCCTTGACCTCAACCTGGAATCCAGAGCCTCAGTTAAGCCGTCACCCAGAAGATTGAAAGCCAGTACTGTTACACTGATAAACAACGCCGGGAAAATCAGCTCATGAGGGTGAGACAGCATGGTTTTTACGCCTTCATTACACATAGAACCCCAGGATGGTGTCGGTGGTGCGACCCCCATACCAATAAAGGAAAGGAATGCTTCAGTAAATATGGCACTGGGTACCGCAAATGTCAGTGTGACCAGAATCACGCCAATGGTATTGGGAATGATGTGCCTGAGTATCAGATAGCTGTCTCTGGCGCCCAGAAGGCGTGCTGCCTGGATGTAGCCCTCTTCTCTGATTTGCAATACCTGGCCGCGGACCAACCGGGCGGTAGCTGGCCAGGCTAGCATAACTAATGCCAATAACATGGGGAAAATACCGCTCTCGCCCGGCCCAATACCGAAAGCGATTTTGAACAGGATCATGAATAATAGAAATGGCAGCGCCACTACAAAATCTGCAAAACGCATGAGTAGAGCATCAATTCTGCCGCCATGATAACCAGCGACCCCCCCATAGGCGACACCGAATGTGACAAACAATAGCGGCGCTACAATCCCAATAAATAGCGATACTCTGGCTCCATACATGAGTCTTGCCAGCATGTCTCTACCCAGCGCATCAGTGCCCAGCGGGTGAAACTCCAGTTTGATCTCCTTGCCTAACGCGGTGTTTGCTTCCACCGCAGTCAAGAGACCTCTTTGTAATGCAGCCTGTACAGTAATTATCTGTCTGGGTTTGATCTCAATGACGGTGTAAAGCTCTGATTCGTCGATACCGTCCGTTGAGACAATGGAATAGAAATAGGTGCTAGAGTCGATATCCAGTCTGTCTTCATAGCTTACCTCGTTGCCGCCAAAAGTGGATCCAAGAGGCAGCCCCAGGTCATTGAAAGCAGTCGGCTTATGGTCGTGTCGATAGATATTGTAACCGGCGGCACCGTCCACCGGGTTCCAGGCCAGTCTCACTCGTTGGGTGGTTGGCGAATCAACTACCCTGAAATTCTCAGGCGGTGGAATGACTTCAATATATTCATCGGGCTCTGCAGGGAAGTCATCCAGGATTATGCCGTCCCAGGACTGGTAAGGTTCCACAAGCAAGGCTATTTTTGAAAACCCGGGCGGTTGAGAGATCTGACCTAAATCCAGGAGAGTAGGATCGGTAGTCCAGACAAAAGGACCCACAAGCGTAAAGAAACCCAGAAGTATTACGATATAGAGGGAAATTATTGCACGTGTGTTTTTCTTTAACCGAATCCAGGCGTCCTGCCAATAGGAGAGTGATGGCCTGGAAAGCTGCTCTGCATGCACAGTCACCCTGGCAGGTTTAAAGTCATCTGCTACGAATGCAGTAGTACTATGGTTCATTACCTGTGTGTTTCTCGTCTGGTATGCGTCATCTGAACAGGGAACCCGTTATTCCAGCTGCACTCGCGGATCGATGTAGCCGTAAATAATATCGACAGTAATCACCATGAGTACCAGGAAAGCACCGTAAAAGACTGTGGTTCCCATGATGACGGTGTAATCCAATTGCTGCACAGCCTGCACAAAGTAACGCCCAAGACCCGGGATTGCGAAGACCAGTTCTACAACAAATCCACCCGTGGTAATGGCTGCAATCTGAGGCCCCAAAATCGTAACAACCGGTAGAATTGCATTTCTTAGTTGGTGCCGGAAGAAAATCCTCAGGGGCGATAACCCCTTGGCCTTGGCAGTCCTGATATAGTCTGCGTTCACGATGTCCAGCATGGTTGAACGCATGAGTCGTGTTAGAAGTGCCATGGTACCGAGGCCCAACACCAGAGCAGGCATCAGCATATGCCTGATCGTGCCCCAACCGGCAACAGGGATCAGTGAATATCCAACCCAGCTGTTGATATTGACCAGGAGTAACTGACCGAGTGCGGCGAACACGAAACTGGGCACAGATATACCCAGGATGACCAGAAACATTATCACCACATCCGGCGCCCTGTTTCTGTAAGTAGCCGTCAATGCACCCCATACGATGCCGCCTGCTGTAGCAAAGAATATCGCAAGCAGTCCCAGCATGGCCGAGACGGGGAAATGATCTCTGATAATATCGTTTACGCGTCTGTTCTGTTGCGTGAAAGAAATGCCGAAATCACCTTGCAGCATATTACCCATATAGATCAGGTACTGGGTAAAGACCGGTTTATCAAGGCCATACTTTTCTTCCAGGTTTCTTCTGATTTCCGGAGTAACCGCTTTGTCGTTAAGCAGCGGATCACCGGGAACCGCATGCATCGCGACAAATGTTGCGGTAGCGATGAACCAGACAGTGATTACACCGGCCAGTAATCTCTTAAGGGTATATTTGAACATTAGCTATTGGACGACCCTTGCATAGGTATAGTCAGGATCCTGACCGACTATGCGTCTTACAACCCCTTTGAGCTTGGGATGTTGAAGATAAACTACTGCTTGTTCATATTCGGGCAATATCACGACATCGTCAATGATGATATTTTGAACCTCTGCCATGGCTTCCATGCGTACTTGCGGATCGGTGGAATTTTGAGCTCTTCTTACCAGCTCATCATATCTGGGATTATTATATCGACCGCGGTTGTTGAGATTCCAGGAAGCCATCAGATCGCCAAACGTCATGATGTCATTGAAATCAGGACCCCATCCGGCAGCGACTATATCAAATTCACCTGCCGTCATTTTCGCCAGTCGTTGTTTAAAGGTCTGAATGTCTATTTTCAGATCCAGGTCCAGAGTGGTTTTGAAAAGCCCCTGTAGATATTCTGCTTGCTTGGCTGCTGTGGGACTGTCCCCCACCAGTAGTATCAGGGGTGGAATTGTTTCAAGATTGAGTTCCTGCCTGGCCAATGCCACTAGGCGTCGACCTTCCTCAATGTCGATATTGATGCGTTTAGCAGGGAACTCCTTTCGAAATTTGCCTTCAACACCATCCAGCCAGACAGGGAAGAGAGAGTATCCGGGAAGGTTGCCGGGAGTGGCGAGTACTTTATTCACCAGTTCGTTGGGGTCGAAAACGACCTGCATCGCCCTTCTGAGATTGAGATTTGCGGTTAAACGACCATCCCGAAAATTGAATTCAAGATAGAAAACAGATCCGGTAGTGAATTTTCTTATGCGATACTTTTGATTTAGTGCATCTTTGATGGTTTCTGAGTCCAGCCCGGTCAGGGCAATTTTTCCGTCTTTAAATAAATTGAGTCTGGCTGTTGTGTCGGTGGTGATGTAAGCAGCATCAATTTCGGTCAGGGTGATACTTTCCCTGTTCCAGTAGTTCTCATTTTTCACCATTTTAAGAGATGCGCTGTGCACCCATTCGGCCAGGCGGAAAGGACCGTTGTACAACATATCTTCGACATCGGCCGCATAGCGCTCACCACGGTTTTCATAGAAGTCCTGGCGCACCGGAAAGTAGGTACCGAATGCGGTGAGTTTGAGAAAGTAGGCACAAGGTCGTTCAAATTCAACTTTCAGCGTGTAGTCATCGATCGCGGTCACTCCCAACTCACTCTTGTCCAGAGCTCCGGTGTTAATCTTCTCGCCATTTTTTATGGGGAACAGTACGAATGCGTATTCAGATGCGGTTATGGGTGCTACAGCCTCCCGCCATGCAAACACAAAATCATGTGCCGTGACCGGTAAACCATCACTCCAGCGTGCATTCTTCCTTAACCAGAAGGTCGCACCTGTTTCATCCATTTCCCACTTTTCTGCCACTCCGGGGGCTAGACGTCCGCGTCGATCATATCTGAGCAGACCTTCTGAGACATGGCCGAGTATAAAGAAACTGACCTGGTCCGTTGCCTTGAGCGGGTTCAGTTGCGGGGGTTCTTGCGCCAGTGCAATGGTGATTTTCTGGTTCTTAAAATCGACTGAGGTGGCTTCGATCTGAGCAATAGCCGCTGCAGAAGTGAAGCCACAGCACAGAGACAGTGCCAAAATAATTCTGCAATACATTCGGTAAACCACGGGGGGTGAATTTAGAACGCGGCATTGTAGCATGAAGCTCAAAAGACTGCTTTTTTACCGCCACGGATTGCGTGATTTTGGTATCAGCGTCTGCTGGCCCTGGATGCAGCACCGCCTGAAGTCATCGCCGATATGGCGGTGATACGGCACCCCGGCCGCAAGATCCTCAAGCCCCGCGGTCTTGACGAATCCTCAACTGCACATAACCGCTCGCCGCCGGAACAGCCAGTTGACGGTCCATGCGCGCCCCTCAGGTTGGGCAGAACTTTGAGTCCTTCGTTATCGAAGAAATCATCAAAGGCTTGCAGGCGACCAAGGCAACACGCTGGGACTATTATTATTTCCGAACCAAAAACGGTGCTGAAGTTGACCTGATTCTAGAAGGTAGTTTTGGCACTCTGCCCATTGAAATCAAGTTTGGCCACCAGACAGTGCTGCGGCAACTTACATCGCTGCAACGATTTGTGAAGCGCCACAATTTGCCATTTGGAATTATCATCAATAACAGCAACGAAGTGCGCATGCTGGGAGAACAAATTATCCAACTGCCTGCAGGCTGTTTATAGTCTGGGGTATTTGATCATAGAGACTTAGAAAGATAGCAAGCTATACGGGTAGACGATGAATACCTATTACATCTCAGCAAATATGTTCAAAAAATCCCCTTCGATCAATTCCTGGCCGATGATGTTCGAAAAGCGGATCTCATTGGCCGAACGCGCGATATCTGTCACTTACGAAACACTCCGATTGTGGTGCAATAAATTTGGCGCAAAATATGCCAACAATAGAGCTGAACTATCTCATCAGCCGACAAGGGTAAGAGAGAGGGGGATGCGCAAGTTCAAATCAGTGCAACAGGTTCAGCGAATTCTCCTCTATCCTGCAGATCTAAGCAGATTTCCCACCACTCGCTCCAGGTGCATCAGAGAATTACAGACTTCAACCTGATGACAGCAGGGAGCGTATTTTTTCATCTCGGCATCGCCCACGGTCCAACTATTGCGAGGTTCGGGATTGAGCCAGATGATGCGTTTTGACTTGTCATAGATTTCGCGAAGTATCTCGGCTTTGGGGTCGCCGTAATTATTCCGGGCATCACCGAGGATAATGATGGTAGTTTTGTTATTGACGTCAGCCATACAATTCTTTTTGAAGTCAATAAACATCTGTCCGTAATCGGTTGAGCCACTGCCGTAGTCGCGCAACGTCTTGGCGATTGCATCTTCAAGGTTGGAATGTTCGAATAGCTGAGTGACCTCTCCAAGGTCCGATGAAAAAGCAAACGAACGTACCTTGGGTAGTATTTCTGCAAGGCTGTAAAGAAACATCAGCAGAAATCTTGAATAGTTGCTGACAGAACCGCTGACATCACAAATCGCCATTACCTTTGGACGGTCAACCCTGGATGCTTTCCACCTCAGATCGAAAAACATACCATCATATTGCATGTTGTGGCGAAGGGTTTTCCTGACATCCAGTTGACCTCGTCTGAATGTTTTTCGTCGCTTGGAATGAATGGCGATCAGCTTTTTGGCCATCCGGAAAACGATTTCCTGTACTTCCTTGAAGTTACGCTTTTCCAGATTCGAAAGCTTTACTTTGCGGAGCAATTCTTCCCGAAGCTGTTTTCCTGTAGCATCGGCATGCAGGAAAAACTGCCGTTCCACATAATCGCGAACCCGTTCCCGCAGGAGGTCTCTGGCTTTCTTGAGTCTACCGGCAAGGTTAATTTGCGCATTGCCTCCCTGGCCTTGAAGCTCACCTATCTCATCCTGCAGTTCTCGAAGACCCATGTGATCCATTATCTTGCGGGTGTATAGTCCTTTCTGGGTGAAAACCACGATCTGGTTGACTTCAACTGCTCTGCCTGCTTCTGTGATGCTGATGACCAGCTCATTCTTGTCTCCGGACAGGAGTAGTTGACCCAATGCCGATTGCGGTTGCAGGCTGGTATCTTCAGTGGTATCCGCTTCACCACGGCCTTCTCCCATACCTCCGCCACCACCGCCACCGGACCCGCCTTGCCCCTGTTGGCCGGATTGCTGCTCTGAGGAATCAAATTCGCCACCATCCATGGGATCGGGTGATGCGTCATCAAGCGAGCCATCGTCCAGTTGCGAATCGAATTTTTCAACAGTGAAGAAGTGGTCGAAACAGGTGTTAAATGCGGCTTTTTCTTCGGTGTTCTTGGACAGTACCATGGACAAGCTGTCCTTGAGAAATTGTCTGTCCGCGAATCCGACGATGTCGATGGCATGCATGGCATCGAGGGTTTCAGCAGGCGAAACTTTGACCTCGGCGGTTCGTAGCGCTTTGATAAAGTCGACCAGTGTCCTATCCATTGTCAGGTATTCTGCTGCTAATTCTCTTTCAATGCCTTATTGGTAATACCTTGAAGTTCAGCATCCACTGCTTCAATATCCTCCTGAAACTTCAGTATAACATTCAAGGTTTGGCGCACCAGATCAGCATCCAGTGTTTCCGAGTTCAGCAGGATCAGGGTTCTGGCCCAATCGATGGTCTCACTGATTGCCGGGAGTTTCTTTAAGTCCAGCTCCCGCAGTTCCTGTATGAAGGTGACAAGTTGGTTGCGCAGCTTTTCTGCTATTTCAGGTACTCTGGCCTGAATAATTTGTCTTTCCAGGGTTGCGTCAGGGAAGGGAATGTAAAGATGCAGGCAACGGCGTTTTAGCGCATCACTAATCTCACGGGTATTATTACTGGTAAGGAATACCAGCGGTTTCCTGTTCTCAATTGCCTTTATCGTCCCGATTTCAGGAATGGATAGCTGGAAGTCAGACAGCATTTCAAGCAACAGAGATTCGAATTCATGATCGGATCTGTCTACTTCGTCGATCAGTAATACACAACCTTGTTCATCTTTGAGCGCTTTCAACAAGGGTCTGGGTTCCAAAAAATCTTCGGAAAAGAAAATATCACCGAATTCATGAAGTTTTTTCACCGATTCTGAAAGACCCTTGGCACCTTCCAGTATATCGCTAAGAGTTTCCTTTAAAACCTGCGTATAGAGCAGCTGTTTGCCATACTTCCACTCGTAAATTGCCTTGGATTCATCCAACCCTTCATAGCACTGCAAACGAATGCACTTCAGGTCCAGAATTTCTGCGACGGTTTTCGCCAGTTCTGTCTTTCCAACTCCGGGAGGTCCTTCGATTAACACCGGCTTATCCAGATGATATGCGAGAAATACTGCCGTCGCTATTTGAACACTGCAGATGTAATGCTTGGCTTTAAAACTTTCCTGGATGATTTCTACTGAAGCCAGCTTTTCCTGGTTCTTTATAATCACTGCTTTTCCTTTCGGTTAAATCAAGCCTCAGATATCGAATCGGCATCTAATGCCTGTTCGATTTTTATAAGTAGGCAAAGCGTCACATTATGTTAATCTGGCGCATGTTTGTACAGTTAAATGCCTAATTTTAGAAGAAATCGGCGCTATCCAGGCGGAATAGAAATCCTGTTTATGGCTATGGATAAATGTTGTTGATGATTGCCGTATATTGAACAAGCACTCAAAATTGGTACTCAGAGACATCCTGGAACCTGTCCACTATAGACACTTTACCGCCCCTCATTTGGACTGGTGGCACGGAATAGATTAACTTCTATCTGTTCAAGATCAAGCCGATCCATGAGTGCAGCTAATGCTTCTTGCATATGACTGACTAATATCTGTAAGATTCAGGTTTGAAGGGCCCTGCCGTCTCAACATTAATATAATCAGCCTGTTCCTGTGTTAATTTGGATACAACACCACCAAAACCCTCGACCATGTAACGTGCGACTTCCTCATCCAGAGCTTTTGGTAATACTTCAACCGTTATCGGTGGGCGCTGATTGGTATCGTTGTCAGCCCATGCTCTCTCAAAAAGACACAACTGAGCCAGCACCTGATTGGCAAAAGAGCCATCCATAATTCTGGACGGATGTCCGGTCGCATTACCCAAGTTAACCAGTCTGCCCTCGGATAAAAGTATCAGGTAGTCTTGAGGGTTGTCGCTTCGGTAAATCTTGTGCACTTGCGGTTTTACTTCTTCCCATTGCCAGTTGTCGCGCATGAAGCTGATATCAATTTCGTTATCAAAGTGTCCTATGTTGCACACTACTGCACCGGACTTAATAGCTTGCAACAAATTGGCATCACACACGTTGGTATTACCGGTGCAGGTTACAATCAAATCGGTCGTACCCAGCAAGGATTTATCGACATCCTCCAGCTTACCCGTGTTGTTGCCATCAAGGTAAGGCGCAACTACCTCAAATCCGTCCATGCAGGCTTGCATGGCACAAATAGGATCAATTTCAACAATGCGCACGATCATGCCTTCCTGACGCAAGCTCTGAGAAGAACCTTTACCTACATCGCCGTAGCCAATTACCAGGGCTTTCTTGCCAGCCATTAACATATCAGTACCACGCTTTATGGCGTCGTTCAGACTGTGGCGACAGCCGTACTTGTTGTCATTCTTTGATTTGGTCACTGAATCATTGACGTTAATTGCAGGCACTTTGAGTTCACTTTTTTCCAGCATTTCATACAATCGGTGCACACCGGTGGTCGTCTCCTCGGTGATGCCATGAATCTTATCAAGCATCTCAGGATACTTGTTGTGCACCATTTCTGTCAGATCGCCGCCATCGTCAAGGATCATATTGGCATCCCAGGGTTTCCCGTCCTTGAGGATAGTCTGTTCGATACACCATAAAAACTCCTCTTCCGTCTCTCCTTTCCACGCAAATACGGGAATCCCCCGGGCAGCAACAGCTGCTGCGGCATGATCCTGAGTGGAAAATATATTACAGGAAGACCAGCGGACCTCGGCGCCAAGTGCAACAAGTGTATCTATTAGAACGGCAGTCTGGATTGTCATGTGAATACAACCCAGAATTCTGGCATCGCCTAATGGTTTGGCGCCTGCATATTTTTCCCTGAGTTTCATGAGCGCAGGCATTTCAGATTCCGCAATGGACAGCTCTTTTCTGCCATATTCCGCCAGATCGATGTCTGCGACACTGTAATCTTGTTGGGTCATTTAGGGTCTCCTCTGAGTGCGGCCAGAATTGATTTAAGCAATCAGTAGCCTGGATAAAGGTAAGTTAATGAGAAATGTCGTTCTGTTTCACTCGGAATAGCGCCATCTGAATCTGGAAGCCATTCCGCAAACCCAGATATAAACTCTGGCTCCGGTTGAGTTCATGAATTGCAGCCCAGTCATCAAGAT
Source organism: Gammaproteobacteria bacterium (assembly GCA_030123805.1). Taxonomy (GTDB): domain Bacteria; phylum Pseudomonadota; class Gammaproteobacteria; order Pseudomonadales; family Azotimanducaceae; genus JASJXV01. Next base: position 10,406 of record JASJXV010000012.1, on the reverse strand, counting down.
CATTCGTATCAAATCCAAGCCAGAGATCACCACAGTTGTCTCTGACCCAATCCTGATCATGAGAACTAAGATCTACGATAAGCAGGTAGCCATTGTCATGCATGAGTCGCCGCGCCTGAGAGAAGGCTTCGGCGGGTGATGGCAGGTGATGCAGAACCATATTGAGAATAATCAGATCGACGCGAATCTGTTTTTGTATAGCAAGTTCCATATCTCCGCAGATAAAAAAGATATTTTTTTTGATTGAATGGTCGAATTGACGCTTTGCTTTGTTCAGCATTTCCACTGAAGTGTCCAGCGCATATAAGACGTCAAATTGCCGGGATAGTTGCTTCAATAGCTCACCCTCCCCGGGGCCTACCTCCATCGCAACCGCTTTTCGGGGAATGTGTTCATTATTCAGCAGATCCTGAATACATCCCGAATATTGATCGAAACTGACGATCGAATTCTGATTTTCTTTAAATTTGTCAGCGTTTTTTGTAAAAAATGCTTGCGAGTGTTTTGCCCGTTCCCGATGGACTAATGCTATTCGTTCGTGAACCTCCCGGCGTAATGAGATCCTGTCTATAGAGTCGAATAGACTGTGTCGAAGTGCGTTGAGAGGATCTTCTGCGGAGATAAGAGATCTGCGATAGAAAATGGAATTACCTTCGCGTCGAGTGACCAGTAGTTCTGCATTGGCAAGAATTTTCAGATGATGGCTGATACCAGGTTGTTGGATGTCAAATATTCTACACAGCTCCATAACACCAAATGAATCCACACTCAGAACCCTTAAAATCTCCAGCCGCAGGAATTCAGCTGAAGCTTTGCAGAATGAGAGTAGTCCGTCAGGATTGACTGCCGATTGCGTAGCGATTGGCATGAAAAAATTCGCGTGTAATCTATATAAATATATTTCGATATACTACCACGCTGTTAAAATATCGCAAGTTGTATAAAAATATTTTTATATAGAATTTACTTCACGCCCATAGGGATTTCCCATCGCCGCAGTAGGATAACCCAGTAGTTTCTGGTCCTTTTTGGATAACTGGTTTACAACCAGTGTGTAGGAGTTGTGAATCATCGAGATCACCAACGCATCAGGCAGGGAAGCATCCAGGGTGACAGTATTCCAATGTTGCTTGTTCATATGATAACCCGGTGCTATCGCTGCGTATTGCTCGCGCAATATGAGAGCCTGATTTGGATCACACTTCAGATTGAGCGCCAATGGGTCACGATTCCACATCAGCAGTGCAAACATCCGTTTCTCCAGAATCTTGTAGACCAGGGCATCGGGACCGAACGGCATATCCTCGGAAGCCGCCGTCATTTGACAAAGAAAGCGGCGTACATCCCTGGTTTGTGTAAGATCGAATGCAAGTTCCATCAATTGGCGGTAGCCAGACAGACGCAATTTCTACCTTCCTCTTTGGCTCGGTATAGAGCTTTGTCTGCCGCTTGTAAAAGAGTGTCCGGATCAACGTCATTGGTGGGTAAAGTCGTAGCAACGCCGATGCTGATGGTAAGTTGAATCATGTGACCCGCGGTAATTGTTATTAATGATTCGATTTCTGTACGAATTCTTTCTCCCAGAATACACCCGTTTTCTTCGGTGAGATACGGCAATACAACAACGAATTCCTCACCACCGAATCGGGCGACAATATCTGATGGCCGACGCAGGCTCCGCTTGATCGCATCCGCGACATCTCTCAAACAGATGTCGCCTACGGATTGCCCATATTTGTCGTTGATTTTCTTGAAGTGGTCAATATCAATCATCATCAAACAGATTGGGTAACCCTGACGACACGCTCTTTTCCATTCAATATTGTAGATGTCATCAAAGAAGTGTCTATTCTTGATACCGGTTACGCTATCGGAAGTTGAGATTTCCACAAGCGTCTGACGTGTCTCGGAGAGCTTGCTGAGAGCATGTGACAGATCCTGATCCTTGTTGCGAAAATTTCGTTCCAGACGTTGATTGAGTAACATCTGATCCTGGCGCGCTCTCTTTTCATAACTGAGCACATCTTCCAGGGTGCCAGTTCGCTGCCTGGTTATCAGTAATATGGCAGAGATTGTAGTAATCAGCATCATGCAGACGAACAGAACAGTTGCGCTATAGCTCCACAGTGGGTAATCCGGTATCCAGGCCAGGCGCGCAAGTGCCATGCTGAGCACTGTTATCCCCACCAGAAACCATGAGATCCAGTGAGTGATATTCAGACGATGCCCCTGCATGAAATAGAGGCTCATAATAACCAGCGAGGAAATTGTTGTTGTTACAATCAGAATATGCAGCAGATAGATGATATGCCTGAATGGCACAAACAGATAAGAGAACATATAGAGCGCTGCATTTCCCGATATTGCCAGTAGAATCAACAATCCAATCCGGCTGGTATTACGTAGATCCAGGTAAGAGATTACACACCAACAACCGGATATGACCGCAAAACCTATGCTGTATATGGTCGTCACATCCTGCAGGCTCGGCCAACTGGTCCAGAATTCTCCACCACCAACGCCGTGCATTGACAATTGAAACAGGCCGAAGAAAAAGATAAGTGCAACGAATCCATTGTACCCGCGGATCGAATTCCTCCGAAATGCGATTGCCAATACAAGGTTACTCAACACTGTTACAGCCCAGATACCAAGGAATATTCCCTGCATCAGTAGCCTGGTCTGGTCGTGATGCCGAAAGTCGTCAGCAGGCCACAATTCGATTGGGAGCTGAAAGGCGTCTGATGTTCTGGCCTGAATATAAATAGTTGAAGTGAATGCAGGACCAAGCTTCAGCGGAAGCAATTGATATCGGTGCTTGACAGGTTTCTCATCAAAGGGAACTTTGGAACCGGTTTTGATGTATTGGGTTACTTCCCCTTCGATCAGATTGTAAAGATTGATGGTGTCAAAACGTGGATTTGCAACAGTGATTACAGGTTCTACTTTATATGGGGCGTCGCTCTTTATTTGAAAGCGAAACCAGTAAGTAGAATTTGTGAAGCCAAAGGAAATACTCGAATGTATATTCGGTGTCCAGGCCTCGGCAGGCAGAGCCATAATCTGCTGATAGGTCAACAAACCTGTGCTGTCTTCATAATACTCCACGATATCTGACAGGTTTGTTGCATCCAGATTCTCGTCAATTTCCAACCTATTGATGGCAAATACGGGACTTGCTATCAGGATAATGAAGAGAATCCTGCACCGTATCTGTAAGTTAACAACCCTCGTGTGAGTTAGCTCAACAGCACGGATGAATGGATCTGCCTCTGATTGACTGTCGTTTAGCATTTGCAACAGAATTCTGGATTAAAAGCTAATTGATCGGTTTTAGTCTCACTTCATTCTACAGGTACTGCATGCAAGGAACAATCGGATCAAAACGGGGGGATGATAGCAGGCCAAAATAGCTTAATGCAGTCGCGGCGTGACCTATGCTCGGGTGGATTACAGCAGGTTAAGGTAGAGTTGCCTGAAGCTACGCCTTGATCATCCAATTCTGGATACTGTTATACTTTGGTACATATTGCGTGCGAAAACTCGCTATGCCTGGATCTATAAGTCAAGTTCAGATGTTGTATCACCCTGAAGAGGACAGAATATTATTCAGAGTGAACAGCACTACTAACCAGGAATTCCGATTCTGGATTACACGACGTTTTGCTGCGATGTTATTAAGGGTTCTTGCGGAGCATGCAGAAAGTGACCCGGACATCTCTACACAGGCGACCCTGGAAGCAAGACGGGCAGTGCAAGATTTCAAGCAGGAACAGGCCATCAACAAAGCTGATTTCAACAAGCCATTCAGAGAAGAGCATGCTGAATTTCCTCTGGGGGAGAAAACAAAACTTGCGTTCAGGTTGACCTGCAAGCGAGCTGACTCCATTCTTAAACTCGGGATACATCCTAAGATTGGTGAAGGTATCACTTTGCAGATCGATCGCAATCTAAATACCAGCATAACGCAATTGCTGTTGAGTGCAGTGCAGAAGGCACAGTGGAACCTGGGGCAGCAGGTTGTTGCTGCTGCCGCAATCGCAGATGAGAAACCGGTAATAAATTAGTGAACCAGCTAGTCCTTGTCCGGATGCCGCCCACCGGAATTTAGTTTCGCAGGCGCTACTTCCTTCGGATGTGATTGCCACCCTAACTTTTTCCCAGAGTCGCGAGTGCCGGCTGAATGTAGTGCTTTCCGCACGGGAATCAGCCAGGTCGCTACCGATAAATGTTCTATCCGGCAGCGTAGGCTTGCTCAACAGTGCGAGGATGATGCAGCGGTAGCGATACTCGAATTGTCACTCCTTGCTCGTTGAGCAAGTTAGTTGCAGACACACTTCCACCATGGTGTTCAGCAATCACTCTCACTACATAGAGTCCCATACCGAAATGAAGACGATTGTCCGGATTTGAGTCTCTGACTGAAACCATCGAATCAAAAATGCTTTCCAGTACGTCTGTCTGAATACAGGTTCCGCGGTTGCTAACGAATAAATTAAGGTTTCGGTCATCTTTTGTAAGGCCCATCACAATAGTGCTGTCGGGCTGGCTAAAATCAATTGCATTGTCGATTAGTTTGTCCAGAAGTTGCTCTATTCTGTAGTCAGATACTTTGGCCAGAACCTTGTGACTTGTTCCCCGGTACTCGAATTTTCTGTTGGCATGTGTAACCCGGCAGTTTGTCATGTAGCTCTGCACAAGCGGGTAGAGATCAACAACTTCCAGTTCTTCGGATTCCAGTGCCTCCTCCAGACTTGCTGCATCGGCAAGGTTCTGAACAATCATGCCGATTCTCATGACACCCCGCTTGGCGCTCTCAAGATATTTTGCTCGTGCAGTTGCAGTATCAGCCGTTTCCAGATTGTGCAGTGACGTGCTGAGTGTATTCAGAGGGTTATTGATCTCATGTCGCAGCGTCCTTGGCATGTTTTCAAGGAATTGATTGTGCTGGTGTAGCTTTGAGAGCATGCTGGATATACTACGCGCAAGATCTCCAATCTCGTCTCCTGAGTGGATCTCACTCTTGAGCCGGTTAGTTTGTAACCTGCCATAGGTATCAATCGCATTGGTTGTCTCCGCACCCAATTTGCGAATTCTACTGGCGAGTCTTACAGAGAAAGCAAGAATAAATATTACAAATATGACCAGGTTGAGGGCTGAAAAACTAATAATTCGTTCCAGTGCATCACGCCTTAATTGAAGTATCCTGTCCGTATTTTGTCGTAGCACTACAGTGCCAATAATAACATCCTCAGCGATTATGGGATGTGCGGCAACGATCACTTCACCTTCATCCTTGTCATACCGTCTTTGAAAGCTGGGAGTTCCCGCGAGAGAAGCTTTAATTACCTGATCTTCTGATGTGTGATCGACATTGCGCAAAGCCGGATCAATCAGATCGTAGATCGAATCCAGCAAAAAACTCACCACAGTGAACCAGGCATCTCCCCAGGAAGAGCTAACAGGTTCATCCGGTTTTCTGATCTGGTTTGCCACATAACTGCCAACTTCTGCTCGTACCCGACTTTGCGCATCGATAACCTGTATTTTTGCACCCGAGTAGCCAAGACTCCGAATGATCTTAAGAACTTCAGGTGATTTTAGTACCACGAGTCCAATCGCTTCTGTGTCCGTACTGGGAAGGGTTCCGGTAATGGACTTTATAGCCCGGTTCTCTGCTTCATCGACGTCGACCACAGCCAGGCCGAAGAGTTTGGTTGACCCGAGCATTGCCAGGGGGATACGAAATTCCATGGTATATCGAGACTTCTCGATCGTGACAAAACCCTGGACCCGGTTTTCTGCCACTCCCTCGATTGCATAGCGCCACTCATCATCTACGACATAGGCTGTTGTAACACCCGGTTCAGTAGCACTTATGACCATTTTTTTGATCTTTCCATCCAGACCCGTAAAGGTGATCCGAATGTGGTCACTGAGGTCCAACCTGAGGATATTCCGATCGCGAAATGTAATCGAATCATCTTCCACAATAACAAGTGCATAGATCTGGTTTTTATGCTCACCCAGCAGCAGTGAGAAATTGCTCTGTCGCTGCTCGGTATCCTCCGTCATTTGGGTGTCACCATATTTCACAGCAAAATCGAGAATATCCTCCCAGTCATTATCTCTTCCATCTATCCGGATGGGTTTTTCCAGTGTGTGTGCATACAATTGTTCATAACCTTCCGGTGACAAGGGCAGGTCGTGAAACAGATCTTTTCTGCCATTCAGTAGCGTAGAGATGCCTTTTGCCGTGAGCAATTGCGCTTCGGATTGACTCTCTACCAGAAAAGCTTCCATCTCACTCAGGTAAAGATAGCCAAACCAGGGAATGACCAGTAAAGCCGAGCTCATCAGGATGGTGAGTTTGGTACCTATTCTTGGGCCAGCGTAGGGTGATTTCATGATTTAGTCAGAATTTGCGTAGACCATTAGTCCGAACTAGCTAATCGGTTACCTGGCGTGAGCGATATCCCTGCTAGAATTATTTGCTGGTCCACCGATATCCGAATCCGTACTCGCTTTTAATACATGAGAAATCAGGGTCGATACTTTCAAATTTTTTACGGATATTCCGCATATGGGTATTAATGGTATTGTTAGTTACCAGGCTCTGCATAGTGGCAGCCATAAGGGTATCGTATGAAACGGCATGGCCTGGCATTCTCACTAATTTTGCCAGCATACGAAATTCAGTGCCGGAAAGATTGATGGGCTGATTGCGCCAGGAAACCAGTAATGCTTCCTGATCCAACGATAGATCGCCGACCAGTTTGGCGCTGGTTCCGCTACCGCTGCCCTGTCCTCTTGCTTCATTTATTCTCAGCAGCGAACTGATACGCTCAGCCAAATAATCGAGAGATATCGGCTTCGGTAAATAGTCCCAGGCGCCCAGGCGAAGGCCGCTAATTTTATCGATTTCAGCAATTCTCTCGGTCAGAAAGATAACGGGTAAGGAGGGCGATTTTGCCAACAGATCCCTGCAAATTTCAAAACCTGCGTCGACTTCGTCTCCCAGAATGATATCCAGGATTACCAGGTCCGGCAGTTCGCGCTCAAAGCCTGCCAGAGCTTCCAGGCGATTACTGTAGGCAGTTACTGAATAACCTTTGCGAGTAATGGCATCAATGTAATTACTACGTTGATCCGGATCATCTTCTACGATGGCAATTTTCTTCGCCATATGAACTCCTCCTGAATTAGTGCTTACTTGATTATATTATAATGGATAAACTATTTTTTATGTTCTTTGTTTACAGAGGACTTGTAATCAGTATCTCGCCAGGCAGCCCTGAACTTCAAGTGTAAATTACAACTCGCAGCGCTGGGCCGTATGCCGTTGGTTTCATATTCTCTCCACGATCATTCATAGATCTTTCACTTTCCTTCACGGACTCATTGTATATTTTCGTGTTTACTTCGTATCGTAGAAGCGATGAGTGATGTTATGAAAATTTTTGTTCCGGTAACTGATGCAATGCTGCACAATGCGCAGGCGATTCAAGGCTGTCTTGTTCCCTTCAATCCGGAATTCCTGAAGATCGGATCGACTTCCATCAAGATTGACACCAAACCTGCAAATTGGATTAGTAACAGCGACTACGCATCAGCACGTAAGAGATTACTTGAGAATAGAGCAGTCTGATTCAGACAGTGCGTATGCTTAAAGCCGCGTTACTCTAATCAGGGAATATCTCTGCAATATCAGACTGACTGGGTATTGATGTGGCAGCACCACTACGCGTGACACATATGGCGGCGGCCTTGCAAGCGACTTCCAGACATTGTTCCACTGTTTGCCCGTCAAGCCAGCTGGACATAAAAAAACCCGTAAAAGTATCGCCTGCGCCTGTGGAATCTAATGCTTCCACTGTAAAAGCATCCTGATGAACGGTCTTGTCATGATCACCATATATTGCTCCCCGTTGGCCTAAAGTCAGAACCACACCGGCGTGCTGATATCTTTCAATCAGGCTTTCGATGATTTGCCGAGGTGCTTTCTCTCCCGATAAGGCTTCACCCTCGACTTCATTCAGAATGAAAAGATCGACACAGTCCAGAGGATAATCCAGAACATCGTTGGTAATGGGTGCGGCATTAAATACAACCTGCAAGGATTTTGATTTTGCGGTTTTCATGATCTCAGGTATTGAGCTGATCTCATTCTGGAGTAGCAGGCAATCACCCTTTTCACATTGAGCAAAAACCCTGTCAAGGTCATCTTTCTTGACTGTTTTGTTGGCACCACCAGATATTACGATCGCATTTTCTCCACTCGGCGTGACCTGAATAAGAGCGTGACCGCTGAAGGTGTCAGTCACTTGAATCATGGCCGTGTTAACCCCGGCCTCGGTGAGCAACTCCTTTAGCCAGATACCATCGTTGCCGACCATGCCTGCATGCCACACCTCAGCACCGGCATAAGCCAATGCCAAAGATTGATTTAAACCCTTGCCGCCCGGGTGGAGCTCATAGTTGGTGCAAGACAGAGTTTCACCCGGTTTGACGAAATAGGGAACCCAATAAACATGGTCAATACAGAGGGACCCATAATTCAAGATCTTCATAACTTTCTCGTTACTTGAAGTTGCCTCAGTTAAGGCACACTGTATAACAAAAGTCGATTTAGTGAACCTCGGTTGAGTGCGTAGGAGACGGACCGGGAGATAGCAGCGGCCAAAACGAATTGTCAGAGTCCCTGGAGCAATCCTGCACCTGAAAAATTGCGCCCGTGTCCCGGGTAAACATGACGCGGATCCAACTTCCTTAATTTAGTAATTGACGCCCTGAGTTGCCTTGGATTGGACAGAATAGCAGGCAGTACCAGTTTGTTTTTTTTATGGCTACCTAACAGGGTATCTCCGGTTACCAGGCTTTTCGTCGGCAGGTGGAAGTAACAGCAGCTGTCCCATGTATGTCCTGGTGTATGGATGACCTGCCAGTCTGGAAACCCAGGGATCGATGAACAATCCCTGAGTCTGTGCTGCGGCTTGACTCGTCGGTCGGATAACCGGGAGGGTATGTTGGCAGAGCATGTTGGTTTTACGCCACTGCTGCTTTCGGGTTTGAAGTACATATTCCACATCCGTGGTCTGAAAAACTCAACAAATGTCGTGCGCTGCAGATGCAGATGTCCAGTGGGGCAATTTCTGAATTTGCGTAAATTGGAGTTGGAAGCCAGAGGTAGAGCGATCCTGGCATCACACTCTCTGGCTAGTGCCAATACTCCTCCGATATGGTCCGGATGATCGTGGGTACAGATGACCAACTCGATCTCTTCATGATCCCTGTGCATCACTTCTTTCAGATATCCCAGCACATATTTTTCACCACCAAGATGTACATCGATGGCGAAGAGGCGATCGTTGTCCTGCACAATAAAACTGTTTGCATAGCGACCTTTTACAGTATGAATTTCCATCTACATAAACCGAATTTGAACTTTGTGGCAGTGATCTATTGCCGGATCACGCATGATACCTTGCCTACTTCCCCTTTTTAACTTTAATTGCAAAGCACACAACGACGATGTCGGGCGCCAGTCCCGTTCTGGGCGGCAAAGAGTTCTTTTTTACGACTCAATTGATGATATGTGCAAATCCGGTCTTGATTGAAAATTCAAAATGAGATCTATTATTGATACCGAACCCATGGTTACATACGGCTATGCATACTGATATGACAAAACTGCGTGTGTTGTTATTGTCTATAAGAGATGAAAAAACGACACGTGAGGAAGAACATCGGAGTTTTGCCCTGTACAGCGGACTTATGCAGGCGCAAATAGATGTACTGAACGTGTTTACCACGCCTTACTTTGTGCCTGAGGTTGTGCTGGATTACGACGCTCTTTTCATTGGCGGTGCCAGCGAAGCGAGCGTGCTGGAGCCCAATACATACCCCTTCGTTGAGGCTGGCCAACGATTGATCAAATTTTGCATTTCCCGCGGTGTTCCTGTATTCGCTTCCTGTTTTGGGTTTCAGTTAACCGTGCTTGCCCTGGGCGGCGAGATCATGCGGGACAAATCAGATTTTGAGATGGGTACCCTACCCATCTCCCTGACCCGGGAGAGCCGATCCGATCCGCTATTTCATGACACACCCGACGGATTTCTGGCTGTTTCAGTGCATCAGGAGAAAGCGTTGGTAACGCCCCCTGGTTGCGATCTTATAGCAAAGACAGATGAGTGCATTCACGTTTTTCGGGTAAAGAACAGGCCGTTTTGGGCGTTTCAATTTCATCCGGAAGTGGATAAAGCCATACTCGTTTCACGCCTGACAATATTCAAGGAGAGATATACCGAAGATGAAAGCCATCTGATGGAGGTACTGGCTGCTGCCAGGGAAACACCGGAATCGAATATTCTGGTCAGAAAATTTGTAGAAAGGGTATTGTTATCGCA
>JASJXV010000088.1 GCA_030123805.1 Gammaproteobacteria bacterium | reverse complement strand
TAACGCCTGCCATAACGGGCCGGAGCACGCAGTGCGGAGGTCCCAGCCACGAAGTGGCGAGTTGATGGCTTGGTTATGTTTCGATACGCGCTTTGACTGGAAATCGTTGAGGTTCCTTTATAGTGTCAAGGCCCAAATCAATATCTAGTTTCGGCCAGTAGAGGTGACGTGGTGAAACCAGTTCAACTTCCAGAATTTCGGCGACCTTGGCTTGGTTGAACCAGGGAAAATCATCCTTTGATAGGAAGATTTCTTCGTCGAGCACCAATACCCAAATTCCGTTCTTTGAAATATTAGTCACTTCAACTTCTGAAGATGTGTTGCCAGGTTGCAATGAACTCATCTTGATGTACCTCAATAATATCCTCGATCTGTTTGAGTTGTTGTCGTGATAACCGGTAGTTCTTGGCAAGTTCAAGATCCGGTTCTAGCCAGAATTTTGCTTCTCCGTCACCACAAATGACATGCACGTGCATTCTACTCTCCTCTCTCGTAAAGAAGAAAAACCGATAGCCTTTTTCTCGATATATAGTTGGGCTCATGCTATCTGCTCAGAAACATAACATTTGTATCAACGTCATCGCGACTGAGTCGCCACGACCGATTGGCATTTAACCTTCGTCACAACGATATTAAAAAACCCCTGTTTAATCAAGCAGCTAGATTGTTATTGAAAAATTGTTCTTTCTGGAAAGACGTCTCGTCGACGCCTATCCCCGGATTCAAATAACATGGTAACCGCTTGATATATAAGAAAATGTCTTAGCTCTTAAAAAATATACCGTCGCAGCGACCGTTTTGTGGGTTGTTAATTATGCCACAAGAAGATAACCTGTATATATATACAGTTAAATATTGCTTAGGGAGCTTATCATGGACGATGTAAGACGGCCTATAAACTGCAACTCAAAAAAATTTATGGATCAATTTCGACTGTTCATGCGTGCTCGTCACCTGGCATACAAAACAGAGAAGACTTATTGCTATTGGGTGTATTTTTATATTCGTTTCCATAACAAGAAAAATCCAAAGGAAATGGCTGAGCGTGAAATTGAGCAATTTCAGGAATTTCTAAGCAATGATCGAAATGTTGCTGCAAATACGCAAAAAACAGCGCTCAATGCCGTGGTATTTCTCTATGAAAAATTCCTGGGAGTAAAGATTGGTGACTTGAGATTTGAGTATGCACGCAAGCCAAGACAACTACCGACTGTAGTGGTAAGCTATCTGAAGGGCATCCATAGGCTCACAGCTTCGCTCATGTGGTACATGACTCAATCATTCGCGATACACAAATCCAACATCTGATCAAGATTGGTCAAATTTATGTCAAGCAGATTGCAAATCTCTGTGGAATCGATCTCATCATCATGATCCAGTACCCCTAACATGGCGCGCGTAACAGGCGGATTGTCGAGCATTTTCTCAAATAAGAATGCGATGCCCATTCCAACTGCAAGCGGCAGGGACAAAACCCTAACGCTATTTCCCTGTGATCGGGCAGCTCTGTGGATCAAGCTTTTTCTGGTCAAGGATTCGGGACCGGCCAGCTCAAGGATAGAATCATCCAGGTTCGGTTGAGCAATACCTGCAACAATCGCTTCAACAACATCACCGGCGTAAATCGGCTGCTCTTTGCTGGCTGCTCTAAATACAAAATTAACGCGTGAATGTGCCTTGTGCTTCAGTGCCTGAGAGGCATAATCCCCTTCCCCAAGCACCATTGGCACCTTCAATATCAGCGCCGGAATTTCGGCGTCCAGTAATAACTGCTCCGCCCGGCCCTTCGAAGCTAAACAGGCATTCGATGAATCTGACCGGGATCCAAGGATACTGATGTATATGACACGTTTAACAGTGGATGACTTCAGGGCATCGATGAGACAAGCGGTAGTCTCTTCGTGCGCTTTTGCATAGGTGGCCGACGCAGTCTCCTTGATAATTCCCACCAGGTGCACGACATAATCGCAATCCATGGCGGCCGCCGCCATTGAGGTTGAATCCTGGTAATCCATGACCCGGGTTTCTATTTGGGATGCTTCGGGAAGCGCCATTATTTTTGACCTGGCCCGTTCGGACCGAACCACTGCTCTGACTGAATAGGCAGCCGCAAGTCGCGCGATCAGACGACACCCCAGGTGTCCATTAGCACCTGTTATAAGCACACGACTGTGAGTAGATGAAGCTGGACTGGCAATTTCTGTCATATCTGGTCTCGGACAGCCTCCACGATTGACTCGCAATAACACCGGTTCCGATTGTTGCTGCAATCATGATACATTTGCAACAATAATCAATTCGTCCCGATCATAACAATATATAGAGCAGAGCAAGAAGTATCTGTTCAGGAATTCTATGCACGCCGGAGGTATGATTCACCAATGTGGTTTACGTGGGCTAATGGACTCAGTGCGATTCGACTAGTGGTTACTTTGCCTTGCGCTCTGGCAATTATCGAGGCGCAATGGGATATCGCTGCCATTTTGTTTGCTATCGCTGTGATGACGGATTTTGCGGACGGGTACGTTGCACGTCGATTTGGCACGGAATCAGCTCTGGGAGGTTTGATCGATCACAGTATCGACGCCATATTCGTAACTGTCGTCCTGGGGGCATTCGCATTGAGAGAAGCCGTGCCACTGATATTGCCTTTGCTGGTAGCCGCTTCATTCATGCAATATGTGCTTGATTCAAATGCTCTGTCGGGGCGAGCATTGAGATCCAGCTTCCTTGGCCGCTGGAATGGTATTGCTTACTATGTGTTGGCGGGAGTCCCGATAGGCCTGGCTTTGGTTGAAATCAGTCTGGTTCCTGCTACCTGGATTAGGCTTGCCGGTTGGGTGCTGGTTGCATCGACTACCGTGTCTATGCTGGACCGGGCACAGGCACTGATCCGATCTATCTGGTTGAGTCATTAGTCAGCATTTCCGAGACGTCTACGCGACGCGGCGATCCGGCCGGACCGCTGCTAAGCGATCAGTAGCTCAGGAGACTCCAACAGGTCGCACACATTCTTAAGAAACCTTGCTGCCGGAGCGCCGTCCAACGCCCGATGGTCCCAGGTCAGAGACAGCCGCATCATCTTGCGTCGAACCGGTTGATCGCCTTCCCAACCGACACCATCGTATAAACGATTCACGCCCAGAATTCCCACTTGCGGTTGATTCAGAATCGGCGTAAATGAATCCACGCCGAGCATACCCATGGCCGAGACTGTAAAGGTGCCTCCGGTCATATCATCGAGTCCCAAAGTGCCATCTTTTGCCGCGTTAGCCAGTCTGGATGCCTCCACGGACAAGTCCATCAAGTCGAGACTGTCCGCATTGCGTATAACAGGAACAACCAGGCCTTCATCCAATGCAACTGCCATACCCACGTGTATGTCTTGCAACAGCGCAATTTCGGTTGCACGCAACTCACTGTTCATAAGTGGATTGGATTGTAACGCTTTTGCGACGGCTCGAATCACCAGATCTGTATAGGTAGGCCTGATTCCGCTGTTTTCCCAATCTGCAATCAGTTGCTCTCTGAGCTTCACTGCCTCATCCATGCACACTTCCATGTCCATCGTAAGCTGTGCCGTGGATTGCAGACTGTCGAACATGCGTTTGGCAATCGTCTTGCGCATATTTGTGAGAGGTTTGGATTTTATGGTGGCCGGAACCTGCTGTTCGCCCGATGCACTTGCCGCTGCAACATCTGCCACAGTCACTCGACCCCGCTGTCCGGTCCCCGTGACTTGATCCAGATCGACATTAAGCTCCCGCGCCCGGCGTCGAATTGCAGGAGAGGTTGTAGCCTGGCTGTCGTCTGCTGACGCTTGCGCCTGACTTGCATTTTGCACGTCGGTTTCAGTAATTCGACCTCTTGGACCTGTTCCTGTGACATCAGCAAGATCAACCTTGAGTTCCCGGGCCAGTCTCTTTGCAATAGGCGAAGCAAGAATGCGTGGTTCGGATTCAAAGGCTGTTGCAGTCTGAACCGGGCTCTCCGCTTCGGCCACCTCAACATCTGGCGACATCACAACAGGTACGGGTAGTGCGTCGGGTATGTCTTCCCCGTCTGCATAGATATACCCGACTACCTGTCCGGGATCACACACGACACCTTCTGCGACCAGATGCTTCACTGTGCCATCTGCTTCGGCATCCACATCCATGGTGATCTTTTCCGTCTCCATGCTATACAGCATTTCGCCGTTTTTTACCTCACCGCCATCGGCGATGTACCATGCTGCGACAGTTCCCTCCGTCATGGTCATACCGGCTTTGACAAGATATATTTCAGACGGCATTTATGTCTCCAGTATCGGATAATTCGAATGCGCCAATTGCTGCGCCTTGATGCAGAGTCCGGGCCACGTCAATCACCCAGGGTCCATCACGGACCACTTTCATGGTCGCCTTTTGTCCGGGTTTTAAGACCCGCTCACGTTCGCCATCCAGTGCCAAAACACCCGGGCCACAAACGGTCACGCTTTCACCGAGTGCCATAGTCTTGACTGATTCTACTCCGACTACCTGATAAAGCCCCGGCGCAATCGGTACTCTTAGCTTCCTGCCCTGACTTGAAAACCGCAAACAAAGACCATGATCATCCACAGTTGATACCTGTTGGATGAATCCACCGATGGCGGCGACACCCACCGATGCTGCACTCGCCCTGGTAAGCATGGCTAACTGTAATCGATCACTATCCAACAGGGCTCTGGCACCGATAAAACGATCATTGGTAAGCACTGCGTCGATTAACGCCAGGTCATCCGCTTCATTTTCGATTTCAATAAGAACCAGTTTGGCTTGCTCGGACACGGTTTCCAGCGGCACCAAACCGCTTGCAACCAAGCCTGCTGCGGCACCCGCAACAGTCGCTTCTACCATGACGGGGAACGCGTTGTTAGTTCCGGTTGAGATTGGGATTAATGGTGCGTGACGCCAACCGGATACCACTGCTCGATTGGTTCCATCCCCGCCCAGGGTAACGATTACCTTGCACCCTGCTGCCTTTAGACCTATTGCGCCGATCTTGCTATCAAGGGCGCTGCTGGTGCCCGGGCAAGCAACGGCATGAGCAGATACCCGTCCTGCCAGCTCTGAAATGGCCGATTGTGCTATCTCGTTGGTGTCGGGAACATAATAGAATTCATTCACGCCTATCGCACTGACACCCGTGATGGCACGACGCACGATGGCGCGCTTTTCCTGGTTGTCAAAAACGGAAGCCTTGGCTACCAGTCGCCTGATATCTTTTCCAGAGGCCGGATTGACAATGAATCCTACGGGTCCCTGGTTCGAATTCCTGGACAAAAACTAACGATCCAGAAGCTCTTTTGCCTGAGCGACTATCTTCTCAGCATTCGGCATGTAAGCCTGTTCCAAACCAGGATTGAACGGTACCGGCGAAAACGGCGCACCGATCCGAGCCACCGGTGCATCCAGATAATCAAAGGCTAATTCCTGAATCTGGGCAGCAATTTCACCACCCATACCACCAAAACGTACCGCTTCATGCACCACCATTGCCTTATGTGTCTTTTTAACGGATTGGATTACTGTATCCGTGTCAAAGGGTTGCAATGTGCGTGGGTCAACAATCTCCGTGTTGATGCCCAGTTCGGCTAACTGCTCTGCAGCATTCAGCGCCTCATACACCATTCTGCCCAGAGCCACAATTGTCAGATCGGTCCCCTCTCGCGCAATGCGTGCTTTACCCAGAGGCACCTCATATGACTCTTCCGGCACCTCACCCTTGATCCCAAGGGACAACTTGTTGAAAATCACGATGACGGGATTGTCATCTTTCACAGCGGCAATCAGCAACCCCTTGGCATCATACGGTGTGGACGGCATCACCACCTTCAAACCGGGCAAATGTATCAACCAGGCTTCGAGACTCTGGGAATGTTGGGCGGCCATACTCATGCCTGCACCCCCCATGGTCATCACGGTTATCGGCAGCGTGGCGGCGCCACCAAACATGTAGCGCATCTTTGCCATCTGGTTTGTTATTTCGTCCATGCACACGCCAAGAAAATCCATGAACATAATATCGACCATTGGGCGCAGGCCAGTGGCGGCAGCGCCCACCGCTAACCCAACAATCCCCTTTTCCGAGATTGGTGTGTCGATAGCCCTTTCCGGACCGAATTTATCCAGCACTCCCCGATAGGTACCGAAGACACCCCCAACGCCTGCCACATCTTCACCGAGAAGGAAGGTATCATCCAATTCCTGCATGATCTGATGCACACCTTCATTAATCGCCATGACATAAGGTATTTCACGTTTGTCCTGCGTATTTGCGTCTGCCATCGGTCACCCCCTAATTTGTGTAAACATCTTCAAGCAGGGTAGACAGATCCGGATCCGGACTATTCTCTGCAAATTCAATGGCTGCTTCCACTTCTTGCCGAATACTATCAGCCAGTGCAGCAGCGTCCGCTTCGGTCATAAGCTCCTGGTCCAACAAATGTTGTTTAAACAGATCCAGGGGATCTCTCTTTTTCCAGCGCTCCACCTCTGCTTCAGTGCGGTAGTTAAAACCCATACCCCTGACACCGGAATGGTCGTAGAAGCGATAGGTTTTGCACTCAAGCAGGGTTGGCCCCTCACCCTTCCGAGCTCTATCGATCGCCTCACCCGCTGCCTCGTATACGGCAATAACCTCCATGCCATCGACGACTACACCGGGCATCCCATAACCCGCGGCTCGATCTGCCACATCGGTGATGGCCTGGTGCTGGGCTTGTGGTGTGAACTCACCATAGCCATTGTTTTCACAGACAAAGACAACCGGCAGCTTCAATACCGCGGCGAGATTGGCGGCTTCGTGGAAGGCGCCTTCATTGCTGGCGCCGTCGCCAAAGAATGCAATAGCTACGCGGTCGGTTTTCCGGAACTTGTTGGAGAAAGCAGCACCGACAGCAATGGGTAGCCCGGCTCCGACAATACCATTGGCACCCAGCATACCCACCTCCAGATTGGAGATGTGCATACTGCCGCCCTTGCCCTTGTTATAACCGGTAACCTTGCCGAATAATTCAGCATACATCTTGTCCATCTCACCGCCTTTGGCGAGCAGGTGTCCATGCCCCCTGTGGGTACTGGTGATTTGATCCTGATCTGAAAGATGGGCCATGACACCAGCCGCAATGGCTTCCTCGCCGACGTACATATGCAGTGCTCCCGGGATCTTGCCATTCTCCTGTAACTTTCCGGCGTTCTCCTCAAACAGTCTGATCCGAACCATGCACACATAAAGATTGTTGAGTATTTCGTTTGTCAGTTCTTTCACTACCACCTCCTTACTGTTTACCGGTCCCTGAATACAAGCTAAACAATGTGCTATTGAGCGTCCAGGTGCCCACCGGGCGCCGCAAATCATTTCATAATCACGGGTTGGTAATTTGCGTTTACACAAGACCGGTACTGGCATTCACGCCAGATCACCACAATATATAATTCATTTAGCCAATCTGAGTCAACCGGGCAATTAATTTGTTGTGCAGAAGTTGCCCCAAATCAAGCCTTTGATATTCTGACCTAGAAGAGTTCTTTATTGGCTTTGGGTAAAAACAACACGCCGATACAGGCATTAAATGTGACAAAAAACGTGTGCATGACAAGGCTGAAGGCGCTCACTTCAGGATAGTCCGGGAAGAGTACCGTCCAAAGCAGTAAAGCCCCGGCATGAAATGGCAAGGGTAGCGCTGCAGCGAGAAAGATAACCGGTAGAAACGCCAGCATTTGACCAAAACTGACCTGCACATGAAACAGATCCAGCGCAGCCGTATAGACGACAACTGCCAGCAACAGGTTGGGCGCCTTGAACAACAGGACCAGCAGATAGTGAATGGGGCGAGCCTGACGAAAAGTGCGTAACAAGGGTTTGTCCTTGAAAGTTGAGCCCGCCAGGATCTTCCCGGAAAAATAAAAAATATGAAACGGAAAATAGAGTAACGCAAACAGGAATACCAGTGTAAGAATGCGGTACAAAGGTAATTGCGTAGAGGCAGCTTCCACCAGTTCCGTATACAGAAAAACGCCGATGGCAGAGAATATCAATAATTGGTAGATTTCCACCATTCCCAGCATGATCATACTCGAGACCGCTTCCCAACCAGGTACTTTGTGTCTTTTATAAAGATATATTGACATGGCGCCTTTGCCTATCTGTTCGTTAACCAACGACAGAATATAGGCGCTGGCTCGAATGGGCAGTATGTTCGTGAAGCGAATATCGGGTGCGTTAAACCAGCGAATAACGCGCCATGTCGCATGCGTATCAACCAGAAAGAAAAAGATAGAATAGGGAATCATCAGAGATAACCAGACCAGCCAATCCGCCTCACTGAAAAATTCGAACAGGTACTCGATGGGTGTCTGCATATTCCTTGCAGCAACTTCTGCAATACGCCCATAGACCAGGTAAAAACAACCTGTCGCTAACGCCCAGGTAACCAGTTTGAAAATTCGTGACTTACCGCCTCCGGTCTGAGGGGCGTCATCAACGATTGGATCGCTTTCGTTAATACTCATATGAAAATCGTCTCTGCTTTTTTCAGCTTCCAGGTTCATTCCCGGGATTTAATAGTACATTATCCACGGCAACACACAATGTATTATGGCCTTGCCGAAGTCCATTTCTGTTCACCTTTTTATTCTGTTCATATAATATGAAGTTACTGATTCGGCTTCCCGGAGATTGGCATGTATCGAATTCCAATAATTATAAGCACACTGATTCTTATGGCCTGCGAACCGATGGGTCCGATTCCGGGGGGAGAGCTTGCCGGTGAAATTCACGTTGTTCCTGATGACTGGGCAGCAGTGCACGAAGTCGATACGGTGCAGGTCGAAACCAGACCAGATGCCCCCTATTCGATCAATATCTGGGCGGTGGGGCTTGGCAAGAACTTTTACATCGCTTCAGGCGCCGGTGGTGAATCCAAATGGGTTGAACATCTGGCCATGAATTCCAACGTCAGATTGCGTATCGGAAAAAGCATCTATGAACTGAGAGCCGTCCGTGTCGATGATCAGACCGAACTGGGACAGGTTCGAGTAAGGTATATTGAAAAATACGATCTTGAGCAGGATGAATCGATGGCAGCAGAAGCCTGGATTTACCGATTGGATCCGCGCTAAACAGATAAGGTCCTGATTCGAGACATAACCCTGGGAACACTTATGAAGACAGGCATTAAAGAACTGATAAGAAAAGCTGAAGCAAAGATTGAAACCATCAGCGTTGCAGAAGCAATGACCAGATCGACTGACCCGGATACCATGATGGTTGACCTTCGTGACATTCGGGAACTGGCCAGAGAGGGGAAAATACCCGGCGCATTTCATGCCCCCCGCGGCATGCTTGAGTTCTGGGTAGACCCTGACAGTCCTTACCACAACGAGATATTTTCAACGGGCAAGAAATTTATTTTCTACTGCAGCAGGGGTTGGCGCTCCGCTTTGGCAACGGCGGCTGTAGCCGAGATGGGACTCTCCCCGGTCTGCCATATCGACGGCGGTTTCACTGCCTGGACTGAAGCGGGCGGGCAGGTCGAAGAGTTGGAAAAGACACGCTAATTTTGTACTGACATGGCTCATATCCCTGACGGCGTGATAGGCAACCCGGTCTCAGTCATATAAATTTCACGAAGCAATCTTCGCCATTGCGCATACTGGTCATACAGTGAACCACTCAGTTTGATAACACGGTCCTCGATTTCGACAACTGTCTGCGTGATTTCACTGTCAAACGAGGCTGTTATTTCGCGCAGGGCGTCCTCGTTCATGCGCCATTCCCGGTAGGTCTTGTACACCTTTTCCATCGCCTGCCAGCTGCCGGGTCGCGCGGAGCCCCTGGCATTCGAACCCTCAAGATCCCGATTGCCCATGATCAGCTCATAACTGTAGCGTCGCCAGTAGGTGTAAGTTTCACCCATGCGATGAAACAATGCCTCATAGTGTTCATCAACCGCGTCTGTAAACGCATACTCGCTTTCCCTGATACTCTTTACGCGGTTGAACATGGGATCTTCCCGGTGGGGAAGTCTGGCAATTTCCACCAGGCCCGCGGCGTTTGTTAACAGGTAATCGGTAAACGACTCGGGTGATAGTGCAATCCCGTAGCGTAGTAATGAAGTATCCAGCAGGCGGTCGATTTCAAGTTCGGTGAGCTGATCTTTAACAGCCGCAAGGTCATTAGCCATGTGGTTAAAAACATCCTGAAAAGGATCAATCAGATAGTTCAGTTGCATGGCATAGGCATGATCAATGGCAAGATCACTGTAGACCCTGTCCAACCAGATACGACCTGTGGTATCCCATGCACGCAGGTGAAGTTTGAGTTCCACGCCATTCGATTCGACAATGGTACCTACGATTTGAAGCTCAGCGGTCGGGTCTGTCTGCGGCAATAAACGCACCGCACCCCAGTGTCCCGAGGCATCCAGGGTCTCTTTCAAGACGTGGGGTAAATAATGCGCCTCAGCATGACGCAATTGCGCAAACGGACTGCTTTTGGATTCATCTGCCGTCAACCCCGGATCAAAAAGCGTCAGGCTGACGTTTAATTTGATGTTATCGAGTGCCTTGCTCTGACCCAGCGTGATGTTGTCAGGTGCAACCATCCTGGCAGGTGTACTGCTGCAGGCAGCAACAAAACAGACCAGCAGCGGGAGCAGCAGGATAATTCGATAATGTATCACCTGCTCGACTCACCCAGCGTACACGTGGTCTGGTTCACGAGGGTATACTCGCAATCATATAGATGATCCTGGATGGGTTCAAAAGGTACATACACGCGGTTCAGCGAAAAGGATTGCGATGCACGTGACGAATGCACGGTTGTGGCCAGGTTCAGTCGATCACCAGCCGTTGCGATTGTTAAAAGATGGGACACCCTGAGACCTTCTGGCAGATTGATCTCAAAGGCCAATTGATCACCGAACCACCCACAAAGTTGCTGCCCCAGCCCGGATTCTGAGTTCCGCATCACACCAAAATCACAAACCAGGGCAAAGTCATCATCACGCTCTATGATGATCTGTGTATCGGTTTGAGTGATGGTCAAAACCGTGGCTTTGGAGATCATGTCAGCGAGTCGGCCAAGCCCGATGATCGCTTCTACATCCCTCATCAGAGTATCCCCGGCGCTCACAGGCATGGATCTCCGACGATCCATATTACCCCTTGCACGACGCTCAGCATCACTGCGCGCAGCCGCATACAACCAGCGGATCTTTTCATTCACACGATCGCTCATCTGACCATCGAGCTCCCAGAATCCGGTGAAGTCCACGTGTTGTTTGTTCTCGAATTGGAATGTTGAGCGACTGGCGCAGCCGGTCAAGTGCAGGGTCAAAAGCAGAACCATCAGAGCGAGCAGCCTTGATTTCAAAACCGGTGGGCATTGACTGAAAAATGATTTCGGCATGTAGCTGTGTGACACCAGGCACTCCTTTCGGTTCAACGGCGTTCGACGCGCAACCTGACTCAGTGGTTCAGCGGTGTCGATCGGTTATCGATATTGGGACTTCTCCGGGAGCTTGCAAATCCGCTTCATCCGGGTCGTTCCAATAGACGGGTAATGCCAATACAGATCGCCGTTATGGATATATCGCTCAACAACCTTCGGTCCACCAAACGCGTAAAATTCGAGACGGCCATTTTTCCATTGAGTCGTGGCCGAGGTGCGTATACACAGATCGAACGGACCTATTTTTAAGGGGCTTACATCATTAGATGCACCAGCCAGCTTTCCATCTGTAGTCAGATCGTGAATGAGACCCGCGGCGGTCACCACCACTCGATTACCACACTGTTCAATTCGCTCCAGGTGGCCCACCCTGCCGCCTTCAACCTGCTGCCATAATCCACGTAAGTCTTCCGATCCATCTGTCAATGGCTCCGTACAATGCTTGAGAACAGGCTGCGGAAATTCTTTATAACCGCACGCCGGTGTATGCGCCTGCGGGATGTCCCTGGCTAATAAACCTGAACCATCCAGATCAGGCAACTCACAATAATCGATCCGACTGGCATCTCCTTCAAATACCCAATCCGGCGTATGGTCGACAGGTCTGGGATACACCAGCAAAGTGATGAATAGAAGCATCGGTACAGCCACAATGATGCCAAGCAGGATTAGTAGTATTCTTGCCATAACCTCTAATGTCCTGTATAAAATTTATTCGATAAATCAAGCTTAACGATGGCCATTATCCCGGGCGGATGACTGGCTTCTGGAAGCAAGCTCAACGGTCGCAGTACCAAAAGCTGTCGCCAACCCGGATTGATTGTGATTCTGAACCTGCACTTCAACCAGGTGCTTACCATCCTCGACATACTTTTTCGTCACTTCAGCACAGAGGGTATTGGTATCCCCAACCACATTGGGATGCCGAATTGAGGCGTTCAGTTTCTTAAGCGTACCGGCATCACCCATCCAGTCCGTAACGATTTGACTTAACCAGCAAACCCTTTGCGGTCCAAAGTCAAACTGTCCGGGCATATTGCGGCGCTTTCGGGCATGTTCCTCATCAAAACGCCCGCCGCCGCCGAGATCGGCCGAACCCTCGGCTTCAAGGTACGCCCTCGGGGTCCGGCCTGTCCCCAGGACCCCGTGCGTAAAGAGAAACAACTCGGTGACCGTGTAGGTGCCTTTTTTCAAGGCAGGTATCTCCTCGCCTTCCGCTACATCTTCCCAGTAACGTATCTCGGCGCCACGCCTTGTTCTCTCCCATACCAGGGGATCAGCGGCCTCTTGAATTACCTCATGTTCCTTTGGCTCCCGGTCATATTCCATGGTGCCGCCGGTGTTTTCGTAGCGAGCCATTAAGGTCTTAACCGTCACGACGACTTCTTTGCGCTGATTGGTGTAGGTCACGAACCCGGTATTGAAGGCAATGGGACCAATTCGCTGACTCCGCTTCCTCACCGTCGGCCCAACCCGCTCCTCAGAGGTAATCCTGTCCCCCAACCAGATCGGGCGATGAAACTCGATTTCGGCGCCTGCATAGTTCACTGGTAAGTAGGCGGTGGACACTCGAGCACGATCGATAGCACCCGTTTCACCCGCTACCACGCCGAGACTCACGCCGTAGAAGAAGGTGGGGGGCGCGGTGATCATGCCGAAGCGACTCTCGCTGGCATACTCCTGGTCTCGCCACAGTGGATTGTAGTCGCCGACGCCATCCCCAAAACGACGGATATTGTCCAGGTTCGCTTCTTTCATCGGTCGATAGGACAAGACCTGGCCGATGCCCTTCTTGTATTCTGCTTCAAACTCCTCAATGCTTGCGATCAGTTTACTCGCTGCCATGATGTGCCCCACTCTTGATCTGATGATAGCCTGAATTGGTCCGCTGCGATCTGTCCACCCCTGAATATTCTTTTATAGCAAAGCAGAATGCAACTGCTTGTCAATGGTATCGAGTAAGAGCCTGGCAACCACGAACGGCTGCTAAAACGCAGTGCCGGGTAAACTGTCACTGCAATACCGCGCGCAACATTATGCGGAGACCTGACTGGCTCTGGTACCCGTAAAATGATGATATAGTGAGCGACAATCATTTAAAAGGACGAAACCATGCTCAAACTTTATGGATTCACTGTTTCCAATTACTTCAATATTGTAAAAGTCGCACTGCTTGAGAAGGGCGTGGATTTTGAAATTGTTGATACATTTCCTAACCAGACTGATGAGTTTCTTGGCAAGAGTGCGATTGGAAAAGTGCCCTGCCTTGAAACAGAGCACGGTTTTTTAACCGAAGCCAGTGTGATTCTGGATTATCTCGATGACATTCACAGTGAGCCTTCCCTCTACCCAACTGATCCCTGGCAAAAGGCGAAGGTCAGGGAATTGATGAAGTATTCGGAACTCTATGTAGAACTGGTAGCCAGACGATGTTTTCCAGAAGCCTTCTTTGGTGGTCAGGTGAGTGATGAGACCAGGGAGCAGGTGAAAGCCGATCTGCAAAAAGGAGTCGCCGCACTGAGAAGGATTGCGGTATTTTCACCCTATATCGCCGGTGAGGCTCTGAGCTACGCGGATTTTTGTTTTATGTTCTGCATCGGGCCCGCGGTGCAGGTAGGTCAAATGATGTTTGGTATGGATCTTCTTGCGGATTTCCCCGAAGCGCAAGCACTGCTGGCTTTATTGAATGAGCGCGAACATGTGAAAACCGTTAATGACGACATGCAGAAAGGCATGCAGGCTTATCTGCAGGCGGTTCAAGGTAAATGAAACAGTGAGACCGGCACAACATCGCCGTGGTCCTGCAGGAAAACGCACTGTTCCCCGCAAGCGTGGCGCTGCGACCCGGTCGCTGTGACGTTGATACGAATGTTATGTTTCAGCGAGTACTGAGGGCATCCCTAGTTTTTTAACGAATGGAACGAAGTCTCGATCAGAGAATAGTAGAGGCAGTTGATGTTCGATACAAAAAGTTGCAATTATTACGTCAACTGTGCTCCGAATAGTAATTCCTGATTTTCTTAGCGCCCGATAGTTATCAGCAGATTTTAAAGCCATATTGTTGTCAAACATCCCATACTGCTCCAGGGTCAGGAGCGTTGACTTCGCCTTTCTAAATTCTTTCTCACCTCGAAATCCTTGTAGTATCTCCAGAAAAATCAAATCACCCATTGCGACGATACCCTCCACAAGTGATGAATCTAATTTGTCAGTATGTATTGTCTCGCGACCATTAAAATAATCTATCCAAACACCGGTATCTACCAGTATCACTTTCGCCCTCTCATTTCATCCAGGTCCCCTTCCCACTTGAGCTTACCTCGCAATTTCCGGATCGCCTGTTGTTTGTTTTGCCGCACCAGTAGCTTAAGACCTTGTTCTACGGCTTCCTTCTTAGTACTAAATCCAGTAGCCTTGAGTGCTTCATCCATGAGTCGATCGTCAATTACTATATTAGTTCTCACAGGGACCTCCCATGTGTATATTCATTAACATGATACACATTGTAGCGGCATAGCAAAAACATAACAAGTACATGCATGCGGACAGCAAAAAGCATCACTCGTTTTGCCATTGCAAAACCAGCGCCACCTTGCGCTGCCGATGATGTAAGCGTTAACCTCAATTAGCTTTTGCCAAATATACGTCAATGACGTACACTTGCCGTCATGTATACGATCATC
>JASJXV010000087.1 GCA_030123805.1 Gammaproteobacteria bacterium | reverse complement strand
CGATTTGCAGGCAGCGATACGCTATGAAGACTATGGTGGAAAGGTCGGTACCACTATCGATCCGAAACTTGCAATTCGCTGGCAAGCCAATGATTGGCTGACCGTGCGAGGTTCGGCATCCACAACATTCAGGGGACCGCCGCAGAGCCTCTTGAGCGGGCGTGGTACTGCATTGGCATTTGTCGGAGCAGCGCTCGCGTTCAAGGCCATCGACACGGTAGGTAATCCTGATCTTGAACCCGAGGAAGCCACTGCGATTAACATCGGATTCATTGTCGATACCGGCAATTTTTATGGTTCACTCGATTACTGGAGCTTCGACTTTACCGACCCGCTGCAGGTTGAAAGCTTCAATGCGATCCTGGACCAGTATGCGGCGAACGGCTGTGAGGATGGCGGCAGCGGTGTGGGTAGTGCGAACTGTAATGCACTACGTGCGCAAGTGTTCCCGATAGGTACCACTGCTGCAGCGGTGCAGCGCATCGAGCGTAACTGGATCAATGGTTCCGATATCGATACCAGTGGTATAGATTTATTTGCCGAGTATTCTTTCGATGCATTTGGTGGTGAGGCGTCTATTGGAGTAGAAGGTACCTTTACCTTCGAGTTTGAATCGGACGCGCTGGTACTGGATGCCGGAATCGAAGTGGCACCGGCTCAGGACTATGTCGGTCGACTGAACGATATCAACTCGTTTACACCGTTGCCGGAGCTGAAAGGTAATATCTTCGCGACCTGGAACAGGGGTATCCACAGCGTGAAGTATGCACTCCGATACGTGGATGAGTATGAAGATCAGGATGCTTCCCTGGTGGGGGATCTGGCACATCTTGCCACTATCGACGATCAAGTCACCCACGACATTCACTATAATGTGAATGTGATGGAAGGACTCAGAGTGTCACTTTCAGTGTTCAATGTGACGGATGAAGATCCACCTCTGGCAGCCTTGGATCTTAATTACGATCCGTTGACTCACAATGCCTTCGGTCGAATGTTCAAGCTTGGTGTAACTTATACCGCGTTCTGAGCATTATCCAGTACGGTGATAAGTAAAAAACCGGTTTCCGAGAGGGAACCGGTTTTTTTGTTGTGCACCGCATGAAACATGTCAATGGATTTTCTTATAAGATAGTGTGACCGACTATTAAGCCGAGCACAACCAGCAGACAGAACCAACATATGAACCATAACCAAACCTGCCAGTCTGATCCGATCTGTTTCATGAGTGCCGTTGCACTGGCCAACGAGATCAGAAACAGATCCCTGTCGGCGAGAGAAGTGATGCAGGTATTTTTAAATCAGATTGACCGACTGAATCCTGAATTGAATGCCATTCCGACCCTTATTCCGCGAGAGAAAGCGCTTGAAATAGCCGCGTTGGCAGATGAGAGGCTTGCCAATGGTGAGCGTATCGGACCCCTGCATGGTCTGCCGATAGCGATCAAGGATCTGGCAGACGTGGCTGGAATACATACCAGTAGGGGGTCTCCGTTGTTTAACGATTATATCCCGGCACGGGATAGTCTGTTTGTTGAGCGGATCAGGCGAGCCGGTGCGCTGATTATAGGAAAAACCAATGTCCCTGAATTTGGTGCTGGATCCCACACCTTCAATACCGTCTTTGGCGTAACCAGAAATCCCTATAACCTGCAGAAGAGTGCCGGGGGCAGCAGCGGCGGTGCGGCGGTGGCTCTTGCCGCGGGTATGCTGCCGCTGGCCGATGGTAGCGATATGGGGGGATCACTCCGAAATCCGGCAGCATTTAACAATATATTCGCGATCAGGCCATCCATGGGACGCGTACCCAGTAACGCAATAGACACTGGATGGATGACACGTCACGGGACAGAGGGTCCCATGGCACGTAACGTGCGAGATGCCTGTCTGCTCATGTCAGTGATGGCCGGTCATGATCCGGTGGATCCGTTGTCTATTCGGGAGAGTGGCGAGCAGTTCCTTGCACCACTGGAAAAAAATTTCAGGGGGACCCGCATTGCATGGGGTGGTGATATGGGATGCCTGGTAATGGAACCTGAGATTTTGAACATCTGTGAGAAAAGCCTGGGGGCGTTCCGCATGCTGGACTGTGAAATAGACGCTTCCCCGCCTGACCTGACCGATGCCATGGAAGTATTCCAGGTGCAAAGAGCTATGGGAAATACCAGGCGAATCTCGTCGCTGGAAGCACTGGACAGGAACTGGCGCTCCCGGGTGAAGGACACGATTTTGTGGAATATTGATAAGGGTCTGAATCTGACTCCCGAAGAGATCGTGCAATCGGATGTGACACGAAGTGAAATTTACCAGCGCATGCTGGATTTTTTTGAGCAGCATGACTTTCTTGTATTGCCGTCCACGCAGGTACCGCCTTTTGACATTGAATTGGATTGGGTACATGAAATTAACGGTCAACAAATGGAAACATACATAGACTGGATGGCTGCCTGTTGCATTATTACTGTTACAGGATGTCCCGCAGCTTCCGTACCGTGTGGATTCACGACTGACGGTTTACCTGTGGGGCTACAGATTGTCGGTAAACCGTGGCACGATTTTGAAGTGATGCAACTAGCGCATGGTTTCGAACAGTCAATTGAATTTGATCGACCCCTACCATATGGAAGATAACAAGTAAGGTTGAGACGTCTGCGCGACCCGGTCTACGCGACCCGGTCTGATCGTCACGATATAAAGCAAGCAACCAATCAGCTACGATCTATCAGAGGATAAACCAATGACATTGAAAATGACCACCACTGAACGTGAAGAATTTCTTGCAGGTGTGCATGTTGGGATAATTTCGATTCCAAGACAGGGGAGGGCTCCCCTAACAGCACCAATCTGGTATTCATATGAATCCGGCGGCGAAGTATTGGTTGGCATGGGGCGTAATTCAAAGAAAGGATTGTTAATTGAGCCGGGCACGATGATTTCTCTGTGTGCACAGGATGAAAACCCTCCCTACAAATATGTCACCATTGAAGGTCCCGTAGTCAGTGTTACCGACACGGATACCGATAGGGATACCCGCCCTATGGCGATTCGATACCTCGGCGAGGAGTTGGGTAACGGTTATGCCGACCAGTCCACTGATGCCGGTGGTATTCAGGTGCGAATCAAACCTGAAGTCTGGCTTACCACAGACTATGGGAAAATGTCTTAGCACGTGGTTTCAAGCATGTTCTACTGATCACCAGGGTTGTTTTCATGACTTTATGTCAAAGTGCAGCAGCCAAGGGAGCGAGGAGTCTCCTTTCAGGACCGTCGGAGGCAGGACGCCGACGCAGGGCGTCCAGGGATGGGTTTACTCCCGCCGGTGTACGATGGTGAGAAAAATAATGTCTTCAATGAATCAAAGCAGGCCCTCATTTCGAATAGCACGGAATGATTCCGTCATGGTGTCGATTACCTCTTCGATATCACCGTCAGAGTGAGCGGCAGAAAGGAAGAACAGATGAATGCCGGGAATGATCACACCTCGCTTCAATAAATGCGCATAGTACCGATGCTCCAATTTCATGGTATCAGGATTAAATGCTTTACCGCGTTCGACCGGTTCTTTCTGGAACACCAGATGAAACATGGAATCCGCAGGCAGCACAAACCTCCTTTAATTCCCTGAGGAAGTCACCCACGTCCAGTCTTGGGTTAGAGCTCTGAACAGGTTCAATAATTACGCAGGCCAACTCATCCTTGTGCTGCTTGATCATCTCGAATGCATGCTCGTCACGATAGGGTAGAAACATAATCTGGTTGGTTGTTTCCTCAGGCACACCCTTACCCTGAGGGTGGTGGTCAGGTTCGCTCGGGTTGTTGGTAAGGTCGCCTTCCATGATCACGTAGTCATGCGCACCGTGATAGCTGCCATCAAACAGCGCAATCTTTGATCTTCCGGTTGCTGCCCGTGCAATACGAATAGCATACATGGTTGCTTCGGTACCGGTACTACAGAACATGACCTGTTCCGCGCAGGGTGATGCCTCTACCAGCAATTCCGCCAGTTCGCCCTGGTAAGGATTGGGAATCCCTAACAGTAAAGCTTTGTCAGCAGTCTCTCTGGCCACCTGGACAGTACAATCAGGATTATGACCCAGTATCAGTGGGCCAAAGCCCATGGTCAGATCAATATACTCATTACCGTCCGCATCCTTCATCCTGGAGCCTTTTGCTTCGGTGGCATAGAACGAGTAGGGCATCCAGATAGTGCCCACAACCTCCTGGGCAAGAATTTTTGCATTGCGCGCATAGATCTTCTGGGAATTTGGTGTCATTTGCGCCAGTTCTTCATATACATCGGACATAAGAGAATCTCCGTAAATTTTGTGTCACAGCAACTGCTACTTGTCCGGAAATCAGTGTCTCTATCTGGTTAGTTCCTTGGTAAACGCCAGAATAGCAGGTTTATTGAAATGCTACTGTCACACATTTATCCATGGCGGTATTGAGATGGTCGGTGGTTCAAGGGGTGGTGAAAGTATGGATAGCTGAATAATTGGTCTATGATGCTCGTACCTGGTTGCTCGGACAGATAAAATGGAACTCGGTAAGAAATATCACTTCGAGAACGTATGGGGAGATAAACCTGATCCACTCGGGAAGGAGATCAAGGCCTTCTGGTATAAATGGCACGCATTGCCTGAAAATGTGGACGCGAATGACAGAGTAAATCAGGTACTCTATGTGGTGCGGAACGCAGAGCAGCAAATAGCAGGCATTGGATCTGCATACTATAGTTTCGTGGCTCGTCTGGAGCAGTACTTCTATATCTATCGGACCTTCATCGCACCGGAATTGCGAAGAACCTATATTGCCAAGGATTTATTGTTGGCTTCACGTAATTTTCTTGAGCAATACAACAGTGAGCAGCAACAGCAAAAGGCATTGGGAATGCTGCTGGAAGTTGGAAACGAAGTACTCAAGTATGGCGGTGTTACTGTGAAAAGAGCTGTCTGGAAAGACACGCGTTTTGTGTACATTGGTACTTCCGAGCAGGGCGCACATCTGCGGGTGTATTACTTTGACGGGGCACTAATCGAACCACCCGGGTGTTAGTTCCGGTCCGGAAAGTTCCAGAAAAAACCTAGATTAAACATTAGATATAGTAGTTAAGATATTGAAATATAATAATTATATATAACTACATCGCTGCCCGAATCGAACTGAACTGATTTGTAACATATTCCCATTTGATTCATCTATTTCTAGACAATCCCCTGACCATGGAAAAGGAAATGTGATGAATATACGCCGGATGTTGCTATTAGTGGTGTTGCTTGGTTTGGCTGGTTTATTTTTCAACCAGGGACTGGACAGCTATCTGACGCTTGCATATATCAAATCCCAGCAGGAATACATTGCCAGCATCGTGCACCATTCCCCGGTAGAGTCGGCCAGCTTTTTTGTTGTGATCTATATCGCGGTAACGGCTCTGTCTTTGCCCGGTGCAGCTATTATGACCCTGGCAGCCGGTGCAATGTTCGGCATGATGTGGGGTACGGCGTTGGTATCCATCGCATCTACCGCGGGTGCAACTCTGGCGATGCTGGCATCACGATACTTGTTTAGAGAGTCTGTCCAGAATCGATTTAACAGTCAGCTTGAGAAGTTTAATCAAGGCATTGACGAAGCAGGCGCCTTCTATCTTTTCACACTACGTCTGGTTCCCGTCGTGCCTTTCTTCATCATTAATCTGGTGATGGGTTTAACGCGAATTTCTGTACCTGTGTTCTTTCTCGTGAGTCAGGTAGGTATGTTCGCCGGTACGCTGGTGTATGTGAATGCAGGAACGCGATTGGCAGATGTCGACTCTCTAGCAGGCATCCTGTCGCTGCAATTGATTGCGGCTTTTGCTCTGCTGGGGATACTGCCGCTCCTTTCCAGGCGTGTGATTGAATGGATCAAAACCCACCGCAGTGAAGTGAAGCAGAAGCGAAAATTCCAGAAGCCGGACAGTTATGACAGGGACCTGGTCGTAATCGGCGCAGGTTCCGGCGGACTGGTATCGGCCTATATTGCTGCTACCTTGAAGGCCAAAGTAACACTGATCGAAAAGCACAGGATGGGCGGTGATTGCCTGAACACAGGCTGTGTCCCTAGTAAAGCATTGATCCGATCTGCGAAGTTTGCATCCGACCTGAGACGTGCCAGTGAATTTGGATTCAAAACGACATCGGTAGATTTTGATTTCAAAGACATTATGCAGAGGATACAAAGAGTCATCGAAACAGTTGCGCCCCACGATTCGGTGGAACGTTATAAAGCACTTGGTGTGGACGTGATCCAGGGTCGAGCAAAAATCACCTCGCCTTATTCTGTCGAAGTCAACGGTGAGACAATTACTACTCGCAACATAATCATTGCCACGGGAGCAAGACCCACTGTACCCCAATTGCAAGGGATAGATCAGGTGGAATATTTCACATCAGATACCGTATGGTCAATGCCGGAACATCCAGGCAGGCTGATTGTGCTGGGCGGTGGTCCCATTGGTACTGAGTTGGCACAGAGCTTTGCCCGGCTTGATGCGAAAGTTACACAGATTGAACAGGGTGATCAGATTCTCGGTCGTGAAGATAAAGAGATCTCTGCCCTGGTGCATGCACAGATGAGTCGTGAGGGAGTAGACATTATGACTGGACATCGGGCGATCAAGGTAATTTCTGAACATGGAGCAAAGCTCCTGGAAGTTGCATCTAAGGGTGCCAGGATGCGAATACCATTCGATCATTTATTAGTAGCTCTGGGGCGTTCAGCCAATACCAAAGGGTTTGGCCTGGAAGAACTTGGTATTGCAACAACGAACCGGGGAACTATACAGGTAAATGAATTTTTGCAGACAAACTATAGCAATATATACGCAGTGGGTGATGTAGCCGGACCCTACCAATTTACCCATGTGGCGGCTCATCAGGCATGGTATGCAACAGTCAATGCGTTATTGGGAATTGTCAGAAAATTCAAGGTGGATTACTCGGTAATACCCTGGTCAACATTTTCGAGTCCTGAAGTTGCCAGAGTGGGGTTAAATGAAAAGGAAGCCAGGTTACAAGGCATTGCGTATGAGTGTTCGGTATTTAACATCGAGGAACTGGATCGCGCCATTGCAGATGAGTCTGCGAACGGTTTGATCAAGGTATTGACCAAATCGGGCAGCGACAAGATACTTGGAGTTACTATTGCCGGTGAGCATGCCGGTGATTTGATCAGTGAATATGTACTTGCCATGAAGCATGGTCTTGGTCTGAACAAGATTATGGGCACTATCCATATCTATCCCACGCTTGTCGAGATGAACAAATACGTTGCAGGTGAGTGGAGAAAAAACCACAAGCCCGAGCGGCTACTTCAGTGGCTTGAGCGTTATCATTGCTGGCGTCGTGGACAGAAGGGATGTTTCGGAAACAGGGAAGTTGTGGAATCCGCCGTTGGTTGAGAGTAGGTGATCACCCTGGTGAAACGGGATTCACCGCCGTTTCCTGGATCAGGTGTGCGTAGGCGGATAGGCCGTCAAACGCGGTAAAGGTCAAGAATGGTCAGGCTTACTCAACAGTCTTTTCAGCTGTGATTCAATTTCTTCAGCCGAGCCATCACTTGAATGATTTTCAGGCAGGAACGCTGCAACCATGCTTAGCTGGGCAAGAAAGCGTCGACAGTACTTGCACATTAGAGTATGGAATCGGACAGATAACTTCTGTCTTGATGTCAGTTTTCCATCCAGGTAGTCACTGGACAGTGCACTGAGTTGCTTGCAATTAAACATCCGGATCATCCTCATTCACAACACTCACCCGTTTGTTGAAAGTGTTCCACAACTTGAAACAGGCGTATTCGTGCCCGATGCAGCAGCACTCTTAAGTTAGACTCACTCACATCCAGAATGTTACAAATGTCTGTTGATGCCAGTCCGTGTTGCTGCTTTAGTTTTAAGGCAGCAGATTGCAAGCCGGGTAGTGATGACATCAATTTGTCCAGACATAGCTTGAGATCCTCGCTATCCAGCAGTGTTTCGGGGTCCCATTCAACCGGGGGAGTCAACCAGTGACCATTAGCACCGAATCGAGCCGCCATAAAATCTTCATCGCCAGAATCCATGGATTGGTAACGATTCTCTCTACGCAGCCTTGTTTTTGCTTCATTTGCCACGATGCGCAGGATCCATGTCTTCAAACTGGATCTTCTCTCAAATCGCGGTAGAGCTTTGATTATCGCTAACCAGCTTTCTTGAACTATTTCATCTGCAATAGCTGAGCCTGCAATATTCCTGGCCAGTGAGAGCATGGCAGCCTGGTATCTACCAATGACTTCACGGAAAGCATTTTGGTCTTGTTTGAGTAGCTCTGCAATTAATCTGGCGTCAGATTCCATCAACCATTTCTCGTTTTGAACCACCAGATAGATAGGGTCCCTCAGCAATCAGGCAATAATTTACCGTTTAGTTCGATACAGTATGCTGATGTTGGAGCCAGGCCTCGGCTTCTGACATGGATTGAAACATGGCCAGATCGAACGGCAGGTTTTCCATTTTCGCATAGGCTTCATACATTCTACCCATACCATAATCTGTTTCTGAAGCAAATACGAATGCTGCTTTTCCGCCCGATAATACCGGCATGTCTTTCAAACCAGCAGTAATGGATTCGGCCTGGGCAGGAGAGGAACTGGCAATATTCGATACTTCTCGGAGATCCCACAGTACCAGCAGTGTGGCCGTCTCTTGAAGGATTCTGAGAGTGCAGAACAACCGGCGTGCATCAATTTCACCTGTCACTTTGTGAATGGTGAGATCGGTCTCTAAATCTGTAAGTGTAGCAATCATCCGTTGTACTAAGTGGTGTGTTGTAGCAATCTGCAATACAGACTTGATGAAGAATATGCCAAGAGTATTGCCGCAACTTGTACAGGCTATTGATTTTAGCAGTTTTAAAAGTCATTCACTATCGAATTTTGATCCGTACTATTCGAGTTCTGTAATGGATGTGATGGTCTTGTTAACGATACCGTATTCGATGGCTTCATCGACTGACATCCAGTAATCCCTGTCGGTGTCTTTTTGCACCTGTTCCAAAGGACGTCCTGTTTCGTCAGAGATTATCTTGTTTACTCTGGCTTTGGTTTTCATGATCTGGTCAGCCTGGATCTTGATGTCGGTCGCATCTCCCTGAGATCCGCCGGATGGCTGATGAACCAGATAGCGTGTATTAGGCAATGAATATCGATTTTTTTTCGCCGCGGCAAGATAGATATTTGTGGCAGCGCTGGCTACCCAACCGGTACCTACCACTCTGACTTCCGGCTTTATGAATTTGATCATATCGTATATGACATCGCCTGACTCGACATGGCCCCCGGGTGAACTGATATAGATTGTGATGGCATCATCACTTTCAGATGCCAGAGCCAGCAGCTTTTCTGTTACGCTTCGCGCGATCTTTGCATCAATCTGACCAAAAATAGAGATGGATCGGGATTTGAAAAGCTTCTCATCCATAAAATTGTTAGATGATTCTCGGATTTCCTCGGTTTCACTCATGATGTTGCTCCGTGATCTGTATTGCGAATGATATCTAAACCGCATATTTCATGAAGGGAATGGAATTTCTGGACATTGTGGCGGTTGTACAAATATTGTGAATGGCATAGCCGTGGTTAAGGCTTGAGCAATTTTGTTCAAGCTTCGCAGCCATCATTCCGGGATGCCGGACCGTCAGAAAACCATTCAGGGGCAAAATGCATTATTCAAAACACCTTGAATGATGGACTAACCTGTTCAAATAGCCAAGATTTGCCACCATTTTGGACCGCCTTCGTGAAATATGCGGGCTAATTCGGACTGAAGCAGCGAAGGATACCAATATCGAGCCTTGTTCGGAAGCGAAATAGCTAGTTCTTGTCCGTATCCGAAGCCCAAGGTGGCTACTTCCTTAGTAAGCGGTTGATATATATAGCTAACAGTTATTCTGTTTTGTGGATACTGGTCGAACATGTCTATATCTGGACAGGAACTAGCTGGAAAAGCAGATGCAATAAACAAGTCAAAGATGCAGAACCAGACGTACCATCGTGACATTACTTGAATGTCCTTATGCCACCGAACAGGAAGCAAACCGGAATATCCAGACCGGTCAGCCCGCGGCCAAGGTAGAAGCCGTTTTGACAGTGTCATCAATCTTCTGCTGGGTATACAGGAAATGGTATCGACCCTGTTCAGCCATTAACTGCAAGTGACTTCCCTGCTCAATAATACGACCCTTCTCAATGACAAGAATCCGATCTGCATTACGAATCGTTGATAGTCGATGCGCAATGATCAAGCTGATTCTTCCATCCAGCAATTGCTGCATGCCTTGCTGGATATACTGCTCTGTAACCGTGTCAACTGAAGATGTCGCTTCATCCATCACCAGTATCTGCGGTTTAGCCAGGATAGCCCTGGCGAAGGATATCAGTTGCTTTTGCCCGGCAGACAATTTATTTCCGCCTTCGCCCACCTGATGATCATATCCTGCCTTCATTTCACGGATGAAATCATCTGCACCAGCCAACCTGGCAGCATTTATCACCTCTACCATGGAAGATTGGGGTTTACCGTAGCGGATATTGTCAGCAATTGTGCCTCCGAATATGTGCGAGGATTGCAGCACAATACCCAGGTTAGACTGCAGCCAGTGCAGACTCCTGTTACGGTAATCAACCCCGTCAATCAGAATTTCCCCCGCAGTTGGTTCGTAAAAACGGCACAACAGATTCACCAGAGTGGATTTACCACCACCGGTGGACCCGACCACGGCAATACTCTCTCCCTGATGGATGGTCAGGTTGATATCATTCAGTACATTGGAGCCGTTAGCGTAAGCAAAACTGACATTTTTGAATTCGATTTTGTTGATACGGTCGGCATAGCCGTCAATGGCGAGTTCGTGATTCTGCGCACTAAGGGATGTCCGCTGTATGGCTCTCACGACCTCAGCGGAGTCCTGAATTTCGGATTCGGCTTCAATGAGACTGATGATTCTCTCAGCGGACGCCTGGGCCATCTGCATTTCTGCAAACCAGTGAGCCAGTTCTTCGATAGGTTCAAAGAAATGTCGGGTGTAGGTGAGAAATGCCACCAGCGTACCCGCAGTCACGATACCGCCCATTACCTGGATCCCGCCAATTACCAGGGCAAGACCTGTTGCCAGCGAGCCGAGCGTCAATACGATCGGTAGATAAAGAGCAGCTTGCACCGCATTGAGCACCGATGAGTCGTACATGTTGTCGGTTAGGCTGCCAAACTGCCTGTCATTTTCTGCTTCTTTGACAAATGCTTTGGTTGTTTGCACACCCATGATGCTTTCATTAAACGAGCCCGTAATTCTGGAGTTGGTTTTTCGCACCTGACGGGCACTTGTTAAAATCCTTTTCTGAAACGTAACACTGATCCACGCGAGAACAGGTAAGACAGACAACACGGCCAAGCCGAGGAACATATTCATATAGAGCATGGCAATGGCTATTCCCGCCATCATTGTGATACCCCAGACCAGATCAAGCATACCCCAGGCAAGGATATTGGAGAGGCGTTCGCAATCCGATGTCATTCTTGCCATCAGCCAGCCCACTGGCCGATAATCGTAGTAAGAAAACGACAGATTCTGCAGATTTCTGAATCCATCTCTACGGATATCGTGGCTGACATGGGTGCGGATAATTCCGCCAAACCATATGAAGCCGCCAACGGATATGCAAAGCAGCAAGATGAATGCAAAGTACGCCAGTGCATACTGAATGAGATTAATGTTACTTCCGTGTATGTTGACAGCGTCAATCACGTTTCGTGTTATCAGGGGAAACGCGACTTCTGATATGGCAGTTGTCATGGCACAAAGAATTAGCATGCCAACTTCAAACTTGTAAATCAGGGCATAGCCGAACAGCTTCTTCCAGAGAGCCAGTTTCATGCCCTTCTGAAAAGCGTTCTCATCAAAGCCGTCACTATAGTTATCATCGTCATAGTAAGCTTCAGACATTACTATTCTCCAACACTCATAGCAGGTCGTGATTCATGATTTCTCTTTGCTATCATCCATGCTGATTGACACCTTTATTGTTTATTGCGAGGTCACTGGCGATACCTGTTTCCAGGCTTCCCTGAATCTGACACAGTTTTTGGTACATACCATCTTCCGCCATCAGCGATTCATGATTGCCCGACTGGATTATGCGGCCATGATTGAGAACCAAAATCTTATCTGCTGCGAGCACTGTGGATAATCGGTGAGCAATAATAATTGTCGTATGTCTGCCTTTGCGATGGTGCAATGCATTCAGAATTTTTGCTTCGGTATCCGTATCTACTGCGCTCAATGCATCATCCAGTATCAGAATAGGGGGATCTTTTAGTAATGCACGGGCCAATGCAATCCGCTGCCTCTGTCCACCTGATAGAGTGACCCCTCTTTCTCCTACCATGGAATCGTAACCACTGGAGAAAGCGGATATGGAGTCATGAATGCAAGCCGCCCGGGTTGCAGCTTCTACTTCCAGATCATCCGCATTCATTTTACCGACTCGAAGATTGTCTGCAATGCTTGCGGAATAGAGAAATGGTTCCTGCAGGACAGTACTTATCTGTGACCGTATATATTTGCGATTCAGACTTGAGAGTTCTTGACCGTCCAACTGAATGGTGCCTTGTTGATAGTCGTACAGGCGTAATAACAGTTGTACCAGTGTTGATTTTCCCGATCCTGGTGGTCCGAGAATTGCCAGAATTTCACCGGGGTTCAAGTGTAAACTGATATCTTCCAGCACAGGATTTCCTGCATCAAATGCAAAGCTCACACCAGACATGTAGATAGCCCCTTTTAGCCTGTGCGGCAGCTCAGGTTCATGCTGGGTTTCTTGGGGTACAAGTAGAATTTCCGAAAGTCTCTGTACAGAGACGACCGCCTTACCGGAATCTGTCAGAACGCGTCCCAAATGTCTGATGGGCCAGATCACCATCCCTTCATAGGTGAGGAATGCGAACAGGGTGCCGATGGACAGATCACCTGTCTGGACCCAGTAGGCACCGACAATGAGAAGTGCACCCAACTGGGTCATGCAGATCAGGTCACTCAGGCTGAAGTAGAGGCCAAGTAATCGCATTAAATGCATATTCTTGTCCCGGAAAGCGGCATTTCTTACAGCGAACTTTTCACTCTCGGTTTCCTGTTGGGCAAATGCCCGCACGACCCGAATACCGGTTAAATTTTCCTGCAGCACGGTAGTCAACTTGGCTTCAGCCTCGTCCACCGATTTGAACAGGACCTTAACTTTCAAGAAAAACAGTACGGCAAAAATGAAAAGCACAGGCATTGAAGCCATGGACAGGAAAGCCATAGCAGTATCCAGGAAAAAGAGAATGGGTAATACTGTCAGCAATAACAGAATTGCCCGGCTGATTTCAATTACCTGTACCGCAACAAATACGCGAAAAGTTTCCACATCGGATGTACATCTTTGTACCAGATCACCGGTGTCGGCTTTGTCGTGGAAATCGGCAGGCAGGTGCTCCAGGTGGTGAAACACTTTCTCGCGGAGTGCCCGTACTATTCCTTCTGAGGCCACAGCAGTACATCGCCCACGCACATAAAAAAGACTGCCGGAC
This sequence comes from Gammaproteobacteria bacterium, assembly GCA_030123805.1. Taxonomy (GTDB): domain Bacteria; phylum Pseudomonadota; class Gammaproteobacteria; order Pseudomonadales; family Azotimanducaceae; genus JASJXV01. The sequence continues at coordinate 1,786 of JASJXV010000087.1, read as the reverse complement.
ACAGCGGTTAGCAATATAATGGCTGCTGCCGCAAGTAACAGGTAGTCGAACATATCTGGTCTGGCTTCGACGCTGATCCAGCTTGCCAGCAGATATAGCCAGCCAGGGACTTCTGGAGCGCTATCAGCCAGGATGGCATCGATGGAAAATTTCACCACCAGAGGTACACCAAACATCAACAGATAGCCGATTGCCATAGCGACTATGGCAGTCAGATAGGTTACTCTCTGGCCCTTTGACAGGTCCCAGAATACTTTGAATTTATTACTCAACACTTCTCGCTCTCCTGCAAATCAGCAGTTGAAGGTGCAGCCGCTGATTGATGAAAGCGCTCGTATCTGAGCAACTTTCTTTAACCTGGACGGCCTGGTTAACCAGAGCGGATGAAGTTTTAAGGAAGCATCTAACCCTGTTGTATTGGGGTGGATCCCGATGCTTATTTGGGGTTAGATCGTGAGTAAACCCGCTCCGAATTGAGCGGGTATTGATTCGAACTAGATGATCAACACTCGCTCATACGGCGATAGGACAATTGCCCCGTAATTTAAAAAGTATTTGCATGTTGACCTCTCAGTTGTTAAGTAGGCGTCGTCGTTTGGCGCCACTTGAGGATTTGAGTGAATCATTCAGTTGAATGATGCCGGGCATCGTACTCATTTCTGACGAAAACACAAGCGTCAAGACCTGTTTTTTCTGTATGGTCTATCCAGTGAATAAAATACGGACTGGATTAGGGACCCACTTTCCTGTAAAAAAGATTTGCAGAACCTGCAGCATTGATAAACTTAACAGGATAACTAACGAATGAAACTATACAACTCCGTAGGACCCAACCCTAAAGTGGTTCGCATGTACATAGCAGAGCTGGGGATCGAAATAGAAAAGCAGGAAGTGGATTTAATGGCAGGGGAAAACCGACAAGCCGCATACATGGAGTTAAATCCCACCGGTACAATGCCAGCCCTCGAATTGGATGATGGGTCTGTTATTTCTGAGATTACTGCGTTGTGTGAATATCTGGATGAAAAACAGGGACATACGCCACTTTTAGGCACAACAGCTGAAGAGCGTGCAGAAACCCGCATGTGGTGTCGACGAATTGATCTGGGGATCCTCGAGAATCTGGCCAACGGTTTTCGTTCTTCGGAAGGACTCGAATTATTCAAGGATCGTATACATACCATTCCACATGCAGCCGATGATCTCAAGGCAATAGCACAGGAGAAAATAACCTGGCTGGATGGCATTATGGGAGGCAACGATTACGTGTGTGGCGATCGCTTCTCACTGGCCGACATAATGCTGTTCTGTTTCCTGGAATTTGGCGCACAGGTAGGGCAGCCACTGAATAAAGAAAACAGTAATATTGTCGCCTGGTATGATCGTGTGGTCGCACGTGACAGCGCGAGTGCCTGATCTCAAAGTCACGCAGCAATCAATGTGTATAGACGACTCGAATTCGGGTGATCTGAGTCAGTGGGCTCCGTGAAAACGGGCTGATTTACCCGCCAGCAACGGGCTCCGCTGAGATGTTTGCGCTGTAGTGGATTTTTTTCGTCAGAGCGAATGCCTCTCGCTTGTGTATAGTGGCTTTGTTTCAGTAGACTAACGTGCTGAACAATGGCAATCAGGGAGGGGTATTGTGCCACGAGAGATCTCTTATGGTTCATTTGTACGGGAACTCAGCGTCCAGCAGGACAATTTGAGTTATAACGAATTGGTTCCCAGCATTGAATATGATGAAAATGGCGAAGAGATACCCTATCGCCCTCCCAGACTTGCTCTT
>JASJXV010000086.1 GCA_030123805.1 Gammaproteobacteria bacterium | reverse complement strand
GCGTAAACCGATCACTGAAGAACAGGTTCTCAAGGCGCCGATGATCGCTGAACCCCTGGGCTTGTTCGATTGTTGCGGTGTGAGTGATGGTGCGGCGGCTGCGATTGTAACAACTCCGGAAATTGCCAAATCCATGGGTAAAGAAATGGTAACCGTCAAGGCATTGCAATTGTCCCTGTCGAATGGATCGGAGGCGGCTTATAATTCCTGGGATGGCAGCTATTTTCATACCACGCGAATTGCGGCGCAGAAGGCCTATAAAGAAGCTGGTATCGATAAACCTCGCGAGCAGGTGTCCATGTTTGAATGCCACGACTGTTTCTCCATCACCGAAATGGTGACCATGGAGGATCTGTTTCTGTCCTCTGAGGGTGGTGTGATAAAAGATGTCATGGATGGCTTCTATGATGCGGATGGCCAGATTCCGTGTCAGATCGATGGTGGCCTGAAATGTTTTGGCCATCCCATTGGTGCGTCAGGTATAAGAATGTTGTATGAGATGTACCTGCAACTGCTGGGCAGGGCAGGTGAGAGGCAACTGTCGAATCCCAGTATTGGCATGACGCATAATCTGGGCGGCTCCCCGATGAGCAATGTTGCGGCTGTATGTATTATCGGTGCCGGTTAGCGCCGCCAGAAAGGACCTATAGCGCAAATGCCTCTAATGGGGATAGACCGTCTGATCGTTCATTCAGATTAATCCTGATACCAGCTTGAATCAATCTTGCCGTGAGTCGTTCTCCCGGTCGGTAAAACGCCTGATTGGACTTCCGCATTTCTCTATAATAGCTTGTCACGGAATAAAGAGTCTTTCGAACTTGTAATCGCGGTGAAAAAAATGCATTGGGATAATTTCATTTTGAAACGAGAGAATCAGTTTCTATGCACTATTCACCTATCAAGGAAAGCTTGCTAACGAGCATTCTGAGTACGGCTATATGGTTTTCTTCACCGGTCTGATTGTGAGCATAAGAATTCCTTTTGAAGCGGAACAGGAAGGATAAGTGCTCGAGCATACCGTAATCGAACGCAGCCGTTTCTGAACTGGCAGACACTGTCATAATGGCTCGTCGTAACAATGATGAAGGCCAGGAGAGTCACGCATGAAGTATCTGGGAAGTTGCCACTGTGGTGCGATTCAGTTTGAAGTTGACGCTCCGGAACACATCTATGCAGAAGAGTGTAACTGTTCAATATGCGCGAAATCCGGGTATCTGCATCTGATCGTACCGCTCTCCAGATTTAAACTTCTGCAAGGTCGAGACAACATCAGTTCATATAGCTTTAACACGGGTGTAGCCAAACATACATTCTGCAAGACCTGTGGTGTGAAACCCTTCTACACACCCAGGTCAAACCCGGATGGTATGGATGTTAATGTGCGCTGTCTGGATACGAAGCCTGGGGAACTTACCATCAATGCTTTTGATGGAGTGAATTGGGAAGAAAATGCCCAAAAGCTGGTCCACCTGAGCAAAGCACCCGACTGATGCAAGGATCTGGCAGGTAACGAAACTCATCCTGACGCCATGGTAAAGGTGCGGGTGCGTGGATCGGCTTCGCCTGTTTCAGTCCCTAGTCAATGGCAATCATTATAGCTTGAGCAATTGCCTGTCCATTATCCATAAATGCCAGAGGTGGTACAAAAGCGTCAACCAATTCCCCCGATTATGAGTAGAAAACAGTGTCCGCAATAGGTTCCTATTTAGGGTAAGATGTTCCTCCGCGAGGGACACTAGTGGAGATTTTGCGATGGCAGACCCGGCTTTTACGCAAGCAATTGCGGACGAAGAATCGGTAAGAGCGTTAATTGATAGGGCTCTGGAAATCACTCAGTCCGACAATTTCGCTCCCTACTTTGATCTTTTTACTGACGATGCCCACTGGATGATGCCCAGTAGTTTTGAGGATGTGGGTGTTGAGGAGGCAAAGTCCTTTTACAGATTCACCAAAAAATTCCGCTTTGAACAGACCACGAGGGTTGACGAAGTTCTGTTATCCGGTGATCTCGCATTTGCGAGAATCAGTCTGGATGGCTATCTGAAAACGAAAAACGATCCTGACGCAACGCCTTTAAGATCAATCAGCAGGCATATCTGGATTATCCAGCGACAAGTCGATGGTGAGTGGAAAATAACCCATGATATCTGGAATAATCCAAAGGCAAAGTAACCACCGCTACCGAGTAATTCTCTGGCGCGTATCCGCATTTAACCGCGAATCTCGTACTGCGTCTGCTCGGCCAGCAGAGTCATAACCTCTCCTATGTGGTGCTCAAGCAAAGTAATTAATGTCATTAATCTGGTGATGCCGTCACTATCACCCGGTCGCAAGCTTTGGATTTCAAGTAGAGTCGTAGCAAGAGTCTGTTGAAATTCAGCGGCAAGTTGTCGATCCAGTGATTGCAGGGCGGCGCTCAGATTGGTGTCGCTTGAATAGGACCGATGGATGATTTCAAGTCTGGAGAGAATATTCTGCAGACTGGATTGACTAAACTCTGAATGATTCTGTTGATCGACTGAACTTATTAGTGCCAACTCGTTACGGCTGTCTTTCAATGCTTGTTGTATTGCATACAAGGGATCATTCACAACATAACTGCGGTTGATTTTCTGGTCTATGATCAGAAATGAACGCAGCGAAATAAGATCCTCTTTAAGGATATCGGAGATCAGTTTCAGTACCAGTCTGCGTCTATTATTGCTGAGTTGTTGCAGGACCAAACCATCCTCAACCTGCTGCTCACGCAATTCTGAAACAGGCTGGAAATCGGCCAAAGATCGTTGCCAGAGGAGATATTCTGCCGCGTGCAGCCCCACACTGATCTCTTCAGCCGACGTTACGCCGTGCTGCTGTCTCAAGGAAGTTTTACTGAGCTCTACTGTCAGATCGTTAATTATGCCACTTGTTGGATACTCAGGGAGTGAGTCAATAAAACCCGGCTCCAGGGGCCAGGCATGAATATTGAATAGCAGCGCGCGAACCTCGTCCGATCTCAACTCAGCATAGAAATAGAAGTCCAGTTGAATAAAAACTTTATGTAAAAGTAACCAGATCTCCCGACATGACTCCACATTGATCTGATCGGGTTGGGTAATGAATGCAAGAACTGACCTCCCAAATGACTCGGCTATGACATTCAGTTTAAGCACTGTTTCCTTGGCGGATTGATAATAACCATCTGCGCGGATTTGGATCGGCTGAGGGGCGTCGGAAACATGGGTGGATTCATTGCTTTCCTGACTACAGCCGATCGCAAGAAATAGCAAGATGAACAGGTTGGATCCTTTAATGATGTGCATTCTGAATACCGGTGGGTCTCTTTACCAGGCTCTCCAATTGCCGAACGGTTATATCCAATACAATAATCCGAGTTCCGTGAGCATTGAATTCGGCATCCAGTCTAGCTATTCGACTCGCTGAACGCTAATAGTTATGCGCTAGGCGCCATATCCATAGGCTGTGATATGGTGATAAGACGTTTCAGACGGATCTCACTGCTTGCCAGGACGCCGTACCGCCGGGGTGCCGTGCCGCCGGAGCCTGTATCCGTTAGTCAAAGTTTCCCTGACTCTTCCTTGATAGTTTGCCCCGGACTGTACTTTGGTAGACAATGCTTTTATGAGACGAATAAGAGGTAAAAAAGGTGATAGATTCGGATGGTTATCGACCGAATGTAGGGATCATTTTGGCCAATCAATCTGGACAAGTACTCTGGGCTCGCCGCATTAGGCAGGATGCCTGGCAATTCCCCCAGGGAGGAATTAACAACCGGGAGACGCCGGAACAAGCTTTATATCGAGAGTTGAATGAGGAGATCGGTCTGTCGCAAGACAGTGTGAAGATTGTAGCCTGTACTCAGGGTTGGCTCAGATACAAACTGCCTCGACGATTACTAAGACAAGGTGGCTCGAGTTTTGTCGGCCAGAAGCAGAAGTGGTTTCTACTCAAGATGTTGGCAGCGGATGATGCTGTCCAGGTTAATCAGTCAAAATCTCCTGAGTTTGATCTGTGGCAGTGGGTAAGTTACTGGTATCCTCTGGGACAAGTAGTATCCTTCAAGCGTGATGTTTACCGGCGCGCGATGAAAGAACTGGTTCCGGGCTTGTCAAAGTGCATGGTTGAATAGTCAGCCTCCTATACAAAACTCCTCTGATCTGACGGAAGTAAATTATGCTGGATGTCCTTAGAAGGATAATACAAGAGGTGAACTCCGCCAGGGATCTGCAGAGCGCGCTCAATATCATCGTTGAGCGAGTGACTGAAGCCATGGGTACCCAGGTATGCAGTGTTTACCTGCTGGATGAATCAGGAGAACACTTTCTTTTTATGGCCACCGAAGGCTTGAACAAGACCGCAGTAGGCCATGTCAGTATAGACCTTGATAAAGGACTGGTCGGTCTGGTAGGTGAAAGAGCCGAACCCGTCAATCTCGATAACGCACCAAAACATCCCCGTTATTTACACATTGTCGAAGTTGGGGAGGAACCCTATCACTCATTTCTGGGTGTGCCGATAATCCATCATAGATCCGTGTTGGGAGTATTGGTGGTGCAACAGCAGGAAGTTCGTCGTTATGACGAGAGTGAGGAAGCATTCCTGATTACATTGTCTGCACAACTGGCGGGTGTCATTGCCCACGCAAAAGCCACTGGAGCAATTCTGGGTGTGCATGAACTAGATGAGAATACACCCAGTGCAACGTTTGATGCCGCTCCCGGTGCCCCGGGAATAGCAATTGGGACGGCATGTGTATGTTTTCCGCAGGCGGATCTGAACACAGTTCCGGAACGAAAGGCCTATGACATTGATCACGAGAAGAAAAAATTTCGAAGTGCGCTAATAGCAACGCGGAAAGAAATCAGATCGTTATCCAGGAAACTCGCGGATAGGTTACCGAAGGGAGAGTTGGCTCTTTTTGATGCGTATCTTCACATGTTGGATGACAATGCGATTGGTGGTGAAGTCATTCGGAAAATCAAGGAGGGCTATTGGTCGCAAACGGCGTTGCGCAAAGTTATAGACAAACACATCGAAACCTTCACAGTGATGGAAGATTCTTACCTGAAGGAAAGGGCATCGGATGTGCGTGATCTCGGCCAGCGGGTGCTGGCCAATTTGCAACTTTCAGAAGGTCCGCGTGAAGAATTTCCTGATGATACGATTCTGGTGGGTGAGGAACTTACTCCTTCAATGATTGCTGAAGTACCGAAACAGAAACTCGCAGGCCTCGTTTCGGTTCGGGGATCTGCGAACTCTCATGTAGCGATTCTTGCCCGGGCTATGGGATTACCGACCGTGATGGGTGCCGTGGATCTGCCGATAAGCCTTCTCGACGGTCAGCCGATGATTGCCGATGGCTTCGAAGGTCGGGTTATATGCCATCCCAGCAAGGAAGAATATGCAGCCTACAGGAAGATAGTTCTGGAGGAAGAAGCCTTTGTTGAAGGTCTGGAGGAATTAAAGGATCTTCCCACCAAAACACCCGACGGCTATGAAATGACCCTCTGTGTGAATACCGGGCTGATGGCCGATGTGGTCAGATCTCTGGATAGAGGTGCCCAGGGAGTAGGCTTATATCGAACTGAAGTGTACTTCCAGATGATTGACCGGTTTCCAACAGAAGAGGAACAAAGGGCTATCTACCGGGAACATCTGAAGGCTTTCGCACCTTTGCCGGTCACAATGAGAACACTGGATATTGGAGGTGACAAGGCGCTGTCCTATTTCCCCATCGAAGAGGAAAATCCGTTCCTGGGATGGCGAGGTATTCGTGTCACTCTGGACCACCCCGAAATATTCCTGGCTCAGGTAAGAGCTATGATCCGGGCGCATGAAGGGTTGGAAGGTGAACTCAAGATCATGCTGCCGATGATCAGCAATGTGTCAGAAGTAGATGAGGCACTACGTTTAATTGGCCAGTGTTACCGGGAGATCATCGAAGAGGGGGTCGAAGTTGAGATGCCTGACGTCGGTGTAATGGTAGAGGTGCCTGCTGCTGTCTACCAGGCCAAAGCAATTATCAAGAGAGTAGACTTCCTTTCCGTCGGGAGCAATGATCTGACCCAGTATTTGTTGGCTGTCGATCGTAACAACGCCCAGGTTGCGGGGTTGTATCAACACCTCCATCCAGCTGTATTGCATGCACTGAAGCAGGTAGTCGATGCAACCAAAGCAGCGAGGAAGCCGGTGAGTATATGTGGTGAAATGGCCGGGAATCCCGGTGCAGCAATACTTCTGATGGCCATGGGTTATGATATACTCTCGATGAGTGCAACCAGTATCCCCATTATCAAGTGGGTGCTTCGTTCCGTCAATCTTGCCGATGCCAAGGTGATGTTGAAACATGTATTGAAGATGGACAATGCCTGGATGATCAAGAACTATATGGATGATCAGTTGCGGAAAGCCGGGCTGGGTCAACTAGTAAGATAGTGGTGACAGGATGACTGCAGAGCCGATCTCTGGTGAAATCCTGCAAGCCAGCTTTGTGCACGGCATCAAGCATCTACCAATTCGCTATCGGTTACGACCTGCTGCCTAAACTGCCAACCGGAACTCATAGCGTGTGGCGGGGAAAGTTGTACCGCTTGCGTCGAATAACCGTTCTTCAAAGAAGACGTCACCATTCCGCTTGACTATCAGTACAGTTGCGGCACAGGTACCGTATTCCAGAGTCTTGATGAATTTGGCTGACCAGGGTTCATCTCGCTGCCCGGTGTCAAGCAGCAATTGGAATATCTGCTCAGGCGTAAAACGTGTCTTTACGAGAGTAGCCAGTTGCTCACGCCCATTGATTACTTTTGGCCAGTCACAATCGAGTAATTGATTGCTAAGACCGTAGGTTCCTGGATGCAAAGATTTAATTTGTCGCTGACGATTGGAGTAGTAATAAAGACTGTCCGATTGCCCCAATAGCAGATTGAAGCCTCGGTATTCTGCTGCCCTTTGATCAATTTCCCTCAAATAGGTTTCAGTGGCAGCATGAGAATTAAGGAAGTTTGAGGTAAGATCTCCGCGCGAACGGGGAGGTATCGGATCAGCTGGGGCTTCTCGAAAATTTGTAACCGTAGCAAATCGACCGTCGCGCGTTATGCCTAACCAGGTGCCTCCGGCCTGGAGATCTCTACCGGCGAGAATATCTGGTTGACCCGGCCAAAACCGGGCTTTATCGCTGGGGCGCTTATAGAATTCATCGCGATTCGCCGCGACCACTAGTTGATACTCGTCGTTCGGTCGCCAGGAAAACAGGATCAGGCACATTTCAGAAAACCCAGCTACTACAATAGAATTTGACAGTTTATCAAAGTACCCGGTTGCAGGATAATGGCTTAACCGAAGGAGAATTAGCATTCATGTGGAAGTATCCCGAAATTGATCCTGTGGCGATATCTTTAGGCCCTGTGCAGGTCCATTGGTATGGAATGACGTACCTGGTGGGTTTGGCTCTTGCCTGGTGGCTGGCACAACGCAGATCCAGGAGAACGGGTCAGTGGACCGATACCCAGGTCTCGGACCTGATGTTCTTCGGTGCATTGGGAGTAGTTCTGGGAGGGCGTCTGGGCTACATGATGTTCTATGGCTGGCAGGACTTGATGCGTGATCCCACCAATCTCTTCAGGGTATGGCAAGGTGGCATGTCTTTTCATGGCGGGATGCTGGGGGTGTTTGCGGCCTTTTACCTGTTCGGTCGCAAGAACAATAAAACTTTTTTTGAAGTCGCGGATTTCATTGCACCATTTGTACCATTGGGACTGGGACTCGGCCGTTTGGGCAATTTCATCAATGCTGAATTACCCGGCAGAGTGGCAGATGTGCCCTGGGCGGTGATTTATCCGGGGGATTCTGTCGCTCGTCATCCATCCAGTCTTTACCAGTTTGCCCTGGAGGGACCGGTTCTTTTCGCAATACTGTATAGCTATTCAATACGTTCGAGACCGCGAATGGCAGTGTCCGGCTTATTTCTGATTGGCTACAGTGTGTTTAGAGTATTTTCTGAATTATTCAGGGAACCCGATGCGCATATTCAGTTCATTGCATTTGGTTGGCTTACTATGGGACAGGCTCTTTCCGCACCCATGTTAATCATCGGGATTGCTTTCCTGTGGTACGCTTACGCCAGATCGGAAGCGCCGGGGTAAGAAGTATGAACATGATTGTACAACCAAAAATAAAAGGCTTTATCTGCACTACCGCACATCCTGAAGGATGCATGAGAGATGTAGAACAGCAGGTTAATTATGTGAAGTCTCATGGTGAGATAGCCGGGGTCCCGAAGCGGATACTGGTAGTAGGTGCTTCCGGTGGATATGGACTGGCTACCCGTATCACTGCGGCTTACGGCTGCAATGCAGACACGCTAGGTGTCTTTTTAGAGAAACCGGCTGCAGGGAAGAGGACTGCATCAGCAGGTTGGTATCGCGCTGCGGCATTTGAATCCTTGATAACCGAGAAGAATCAGTATTCCGGCAGCATCAATGGTGATGCTTTTTCTGATGCGGTCAAAGAGCAAACCGTATCCACCATCAAGGATAAGATGGGACAGGTCGATATGGTAGTGTATAGCCTTGCGTCGCCGGTTCGTACCTTGCCGTCGACCGGAGAGTTGGTCCGGTCCTCTCTAAAACCCATTGGCCAGGATTTCTCCGGTATCACTATCGACGTGAAATCAGGCCAGATCAGAGAAATCAGTGCGGAAGCGGCAACGGAAAAGGATGTGACCGATACAGTCAAAGTCATGGGTGGTGAAGACTGGGAGTTATGGATCGACGCATTAAGTGCTGGCGATGCTCTGGCGCCTGGCTGTATTACCACTAATTACACTTACCTCGGGAGTGAAGCAACCTGGCCCATTTATCATCACGGCACTTTAGGCAAAGCCAAAGCGGATCTGGACAGGGCGGCTCGAGCACTGGCGGAACCCATGTCGGCTATTGGGGGTTCTGCACATGTGGTGGTGATGAAAGGTCTTTTGACCCAGGCAAGTTCGGCTATCCCCGGTATGCCGCTCTATCTTTCGCTGCTGTTTAAAGTTATGAAAAAGCATGGGGTGCATGAGGGTTGTATTCAACAAACGGATCGACTGTTTCGTACGCAGCTATTTCAGGAAGGTGATATGCGCCTCGACTCCGATGGCAGAATCAGAATGGACGATCTTGAAATGGCGGATGAAATCCAGGCGTATGTTAAAGCCCAATGGTCTAATGTGAACAACGACAATCTGAAACAGCTTACGGATTTTGCGGGCTATAAAGAGGGATTTCTTAACCTCTATGGATTCGGCTTCCACGATGTTGACTATGCTGCGGAAGTTGAACCGGATGTAGGGATCGCAGGGGTTATTTCTTTCGTAAGTGGCTGATTTATATCTCTAACTGTTTCATTGGGTGGAGAGTAACGGTCAAATTTGTCATTTTCTGGACAAGATATAGCCAATATCCTACACAATTTATGGACTAATTATCTCCCAGAGATACGGAAATTTCCTCTTACAAACTGCGGCGCAAGAATTTACGCTGGCTACTTTACCGGGAGTAGCCATTTGTGAAAAGCCGAACTCACCCTCTTATAGAATTGGCATACCGTCCACGTGTAATTGCGTATCTGGGTACGGGCGCCATCATCGTGTCGATGATCCCGACCAGGGTAGATACTGGTTGGCTGTTGGCACTTTTGTTTTTCTCCCTGATCTATCCTCAACTTGTATACTGGACTGCCAGTCGCTGGTTTAACTCCAGAAATACCGCAGTACGTATACAATATATTGACTCAGTATTCGCGGGAATCTTATGTGCAGCTATCCATCTGGCGCCTTTACCTCTTGTAAGTATTATCTCAGCCCTGTTTATCAGCACCATGTTGTTATTCGGCGTGGCTGGTTGCCTGTCCGGATGCATATGGTTCAGCGTCGGATTTGCCCTATATGTTGTATTCGAGGGATTTTACTTTGAACCGGAAGTCGGGCTTCTAACGATTATTCTAAGTGGATCGGCAGTTTGTATATATGGAGTTACTATATCGTACATTGTCTATCATTGGGTACTTGTATCAAATGCTGGTCTATCAAGAATGAGGCATCACCATGATCGTTTGCGCGGCGTAACTGATCAATTGAGCAAATACATCTCACCACAAATATATCACAGAATATCTGAAGATACTCTGCCAGCTGACTTTCGTACCAATCGTAAAAAACTGACGGTGTTCTTCTCCGATGTCGAAGATTTTACGGAGCTTACGGACAACATGGAAGCGGAGGGGTTAACATTGTTGTTGAATGAATATCTGGATGAAATGGCGCAGATTGTTCTGCAATACGGCGGTACCATTGATAAATTTATGGGAGACGGATTGATGGCTTTTTTTGGAGATCCTACCACCAAAGGTAGCCACGATGATGCTTTCGCTTGCGTCAGTATGGCATTGCAGATGCGCAGAAGAATGGTACAGCTCAGAAAAAAATGGCAGGAAGACGGCATAGCCAAGCCGCTCCATATTCGTATCGGTATCAATACAGGATACTGCACGGTTGGTAATTTTGGATCGGAGGCTCGCTTGGACTATACAATTATTGGTAGTAGCGTGAATATAGCCAGTCGACTGGAAGGTGCCGCAACCAGAGACGAGATTCTGATTTCCTATGAAACCTACCTGCTGATAAAGGATCGGATGTTTTGTGAAAGAAAACCGGAGATAAGAGTAAAAGGTATTGGCCGGCCTATCGAAGTGTATGAGGTAAAGAGGTTGATGGTGGATCAAGACGGAATCTTCATCAGAGAGTCAGCGGGTTTTCGGCTAACCATGGATTCCGGTATTGTTGAGCCGGAAAAGATCTATGCTGTGTTGCAGGAGACTCTTGCAGAAACTCAAAGGCTGCAACTGCTTAAGTCCCAACAACCTCTTGATGGAACTGGACTGAGCAGATGAAGATCGGATTCCAGGGAACCAGTTTAACTCTGTTATGCAGTTAACAATGCCAGGTCGACTGTTCCAGTAAAGTCAGGCAAAGTTTCCTGCGATGGTCTGAGCACCCCCATACTTCAAAATTATTAAGCTGACGCAGGCGTTCCACTGTACAATGGGGCCTTGTCCGAATCAGAAACTGACACACGTTTGCTATTGTGGTTACCGCGACGCTTGTGTGGAGAATCGATGCACGAAAAACTGTACAACTCCCACTTCCTGAGAGCCTGCCGAGGTGAAGCGAGCGACGTCACGCCCGTCTGGTTGAATCGCCAGGCTGGCAGGTACATGAAGGAGTACCATGAAGTGAAAGGCAACACCTCCAGCCTGGATTTCTTCAAAACACCGCATCTGGCTGCGCAGGTCACGTTGGATGCACAGCGAATACTGGGGGTTGATGCAGCGATCATGTTCGCCGATCTGTTACCGATACTCGAGCCCATGGGACTGGATCTGGACTATCTTCCGGGCTTTGGGCCTAATATATCCAATCCGATTCGCACGCTTCGGGATATTGATAATCTCAGGATTGAAAAGGCTGCAGATGCCATGTCCTATATCGGTGAAGTGATCAAACTGATTCGAAATGATCTGCCAGAAGATGTGCCACTCATTGGATTTGCCGGTGCACCCTTCACTCTGGCCTCTTATGCCATCGAGGGTAAAGGATCACGCAATTACGTGTTTGTAAAACAGATGATGTATAACGACAAACCGGCCTGGGATGCATTAATGGCATTGATGTCCGGACGGGTAGCTGATTACCTCAACTACCAGATCGACTCCGGCGTTCAGGCAGTTCAGATTTTCGACAGCTGGATGGGCTGTCTGAGCCCATGGGATTATGAAATCTACGCGCTTCCCCATACGAAATCGGTTATAGATGCGGTAAAGGGAAGAGTGCCCATAATCCACTTTGGAACGGGGAATTCGTCTTTGGTGAACCTGATGCATCAAGCGGGTGGCGATGTGCTGGCATTGGATTGGCGCACACCCCTGGCGGCTACCTGGGATCGTTTAGGTTGCAAGGCTGTGCAAGGCAACATGGATCCTATCGCACTATGTGCCGACACAGAGACGGTACACCGGCATGCTCAGCAGGTTCTGGATGAAGCAGCGGGCAGACCCGGTCATATATTCAATCTGGGGCATGGCATTATTCCTGAGACACCGGTGGATAATGTCAAGGCGCTAGTAGACTATATTCATGAGACGACCGCCTGATATGTATCAACGCTTTTTACGGAGCAAGTTCATACCTGGTGTTCGGCCTCGCCGCGAATTACTACTGGACTATCGGTCCGCAAGACTGAAGCCTGCTACTACGTCGGAAGAAATTTCAGAAAAGTTGCCAGCTTACCTTTAGTTCGTTCTTATCCGGATGTGCCGCCCGATAGAGAAGTGCGAGAATTGTGGTTTATTCGACGTATACACTTTTCCTTAAAATTCTCTTCGTTTGACGCTTGATGTATAATCTTTGGGTTACCGGTAATAACAGTCAAAAAAGGTGGCTCGATGATTAACCAAAAATGGTTGTTGTGCGCTTTTCTTTTCTCGCTGGTCGGTGGTCTCTATGGGGCACCACTTGGATTGCCTGCTGTGCCTATTCCTGCTGATAATCCGCAGACCGAAGCTAAAGTCAAATTGGGTAATCGGCTGTTTCACGATCTAAGGTTTAGTGCCACAGGAGAGGTTGCGTGTGCTACTTGTCACGCGACAGAGAAGGCAATGACGGATTCTCCACTGACGACGTCAGAGGGGATTAACAAACTGAGAGGCACCCGCAATGCGCCTACGGTATTGAATTCGGCATTTAACCAGAGTCAATTTTGGGATGGTCGATCCCCAAGCCTCGAAGATCAAGCTCTTCATCCGTTCGTCAATCCCATCGAGATGGGCCTGGAAAATCATCAACTCATCATTGATGTCATTATGAACGACCGACAATACAAACGGGCGTTTAGACAAGTCTTTGCCATTAAATCAGAAGAGATTACGATCGATCAAGTCGTTAAGGCTATCGCTGCGTTTGAGCGAACTCAGGTAGCAGGTGATTCGCCTTTCGATCAGTTTTACTTCGCGGGGAATGAGGATGCCCTGAGCGATTCTGCAAAACGTGGTTTTGACGTGTTTCTAACAGAGGGACGATGTGTGTCCTGTCATACCATAGAGCAAGATCACGCCCTCTTTACAGACCACAAATTTCATAATATTGGTGTTGGAATTAATGACATAGAAACTAGAGTACCACACCTTGTTGGTGCTTTTCTGCGTGCCAAGAAAAAGGGTGCCGATGTAGATGTTACAGTTTTAGTGGATCCGGATGTTTCTCATTTAGGACGTTTTGCTGTTGATGAAGAACTCAGCTCGGTAGGCGCGTTCAAGACGTCGACCTTGAGGAATATCGCCGCCACAGCACCCTATATGCACGATGGCAGCCTGAAAACTTTGCGGGATGTAGTCGTTCACTACAACAACGGTGGCATTACTGATGGATCGAAATCAGCAAACGCTTTCCTGAGTGGTGGGATTCGACCATTAGATCTTACCGAGCAGCAAATGGACGACCTGGTCGCATTTATGGAAGCGTTGACGAGTCCAGGGGTAATGATGACTAACAATGGCGGAGGGTAGTAGTCATGACCAGTAGAAGAAAATTCCTGAAAAGTACTGCTGCGGGGCTAATCGCAGGTGCGCTACCGGTTAGTGTGGTTAAGCTCGCGTTCGGTAGTGAAGCAAGAGACATCTCGTTCGCCTATATTTCTGACTCTCATATTCAACAGGTCAAAGGAAGCAAGTTTGTTCGTAATTGGGATAGGGGATTGATGAAAGCAGTTGCTGAAGCAAATTTGCTGGACCCAAATCCAGACTTTGTCATCTTCGGTGGAGACCTTGCACAGTTAGGCAATAAACCAGAGCTCGATCACGGCGCTGAAATATTATCTGCACTAAATGTCAAACCCAGGATGGTCATGGGTGAACATGACTACTACCTGGATCTGGGCGATTACTGGAGCCATTTATTCGGAGAGAAGTACTACAGCTTCGATGTAAAAGGTGTCCATTTTGTGGTCCTGAACAGCATCCTTACCTATGATGAATGGACTTTTGATCGATGGGAGAGTGGCGAGCGTCGCATGAATGAAATGGCAGGGTTGGATAACCCTAACGGTTCTCCTTTTATGGTGGGTGAAAAACAACGTGAATGGCTTGCTAACGATCTCGAAAAGGTTAGTCACGATACACCGATCGTGGTGTTCTCCCATTCACCGATACAGAAAATCTATAAAGGGTGGAATTTCTGGACTGAAGATGCCGAGGAAGTCCAGGCGCTGCTAGCGGTATTTAATAAGGTGAATGTGATGTATGGCCATGTCCACCAGATCCAATATAACCAGATCGGCAATATTGCTTTTAACTCGGTAATGGCGACGGCCTGGCCCTGGCCCTATCCAAACTCTTACGCACAGGCAAAATCTCATCTGCCTGTGATGACAGTAGAAATGAATCGGGCGGATCCTTTCAATGAGCGTGATGCAACAGGCTGGCAACTGGTTGATGTCCATTCCGGGCGCGTGGATGTCAACTTCAACCTTTATGGTAACCAGAATCGAACGGTTTCATTCAACAAGGAGAAAAACCAACCTGAAGATATAAAATATTCAACGCATTCAAAGAAACCCGCACAAAAACACTACTAGGAGAACGACGGCGTGAATACCATGATAAAAGTAATTTTCATCCTCGCCTTCGCCTACCCAGGCTTTGTGCAAGCTGATGACTTCAAAAAATCAGATTTGAAAAGATGGCGTGAACAATTTGATGAAGTTGCAGATGAGGGCCGGCGCCTCTTCACCAGCCCGGATCTAGGATCAAATGGCGTTGTTTGCGCACAGTGCCATCCCAACGGGGCTAACACCCACCCGGAAACCTACCCAAAGTTCCAGAAGCAGTTAGGCAGGGTCGCGATGATGTGGGAAATGGTGAACTGGTGCATTCTAAATCCCCTGGAAGGGAAGCCACTCGATGCTGACGATCCAGAGATGATTGCGATTCATGCGTATCTTGCGAAAGAAAGAAAAGGCGTGCAACTAGACCCAGGCAGGCATTAGGTCGGTTGGTAGGTCACGCTCCTTTCTGGATTGGAAAATACCGATGCTCGAAATAGGCTTCTCCTTGATGCGGAATTCTTCAGTTCAGATACCCGGTGTGCTGCGTGGCTGCATAGACCCATTGGACCCTGGAATCCGCCTATCATCGTCATGGCTCATGGATTTGCAGCGGAGCGCAGTTTTGGACTGACGGATTTTGCTGAACGATTCGTGGCTCAGGGTTGCACCGATACTCAGTAGTATGATTTTTGAATGAGGCAATACGCCAAGGTAATTGTCGCCTAACACTCGATCAGCAGATCGCAGGCATCGCAGCGATGCTCGGTGACAAAGCCACGCTTGTCCGTGGTGGTGAACAGGTTGTCGTTCAGGTCAAGGGTGAAAGTGAGGCTGGTGTTGTGAAAATTAAATCCGT
>JASJXV010000085.1 GCA_030123805.1 Gammaproteobacteria bacterium | reverse complement strand
AGATATGGATCGCCTGAAATTGGGCTCCGAATAACAACCGGACACAGAGAAAGGAAATAAGAATGCTAAAGCTACACAACCTATCGAAAATATACCGCACTGACGATGTTGAAACCGTAGCGCTGGATAGCGTGAATATTGAAATAGATGCGGGCGAGTTCGTCGCTGTCATGGGGCCGTCAGGCTGTGGCAAGTCAACCTTGCTGAATATCATCGGCATGCTGGATGCATCGACTTCCGGCGGCTATAACTTCATGGGCGAGGAGGTAGCCGGTTATTCTGAATCCCAACTCAGTCATATACGCAAACACAATATCGGCTTTATCTTTCAGTCCTTCAACCTTATAGATGAATTGACAGTGCAAGAAAATATCGAACTGGCTTTGTTATATCACAATATCGCAACCAAAGAACGACGCGAGCGTGTCGCGCATGTCATGGACAAAGTGGGAATTGCTCACCGTGCCAAACATATGCCCAGTCAACTCTCCGGCGGCCAGCAACAACGCGTTGCCGTTGCACGTGCTGTGGTGGGTGAGCAAGCTTTAATTCTGGCTGACGAGCCAACCGGTAACCTGGATAGTGCGCACGGCCAGGAAGTCATGGAAATGCTGCAGGGTTTAAACGCCGAGGGTACCACCATTGTAATGGTGACCCATAGCCCCACACACTCGGACTATGCTCGCCGCATTATCAATCTGTTTGATGGCCATGTCGTAACTGAAAATCTGCGTGCAATCGGGTAACCGGTAACAGCAAAAAACTTTTAGTTAGAGGAAAGGCAATGCTCAAGAATTATCTGATCAGTGCATGGCGAAACATACTTAAAAACAGGCTTTACGCTGTTATCAATATTCTCGGATTAGTGGTCGGGTTATCCGTTTATGTGTTCAGTTCCCTGCTGGCAAGCTACGAACACAGTCACGATCTGTTCTTCAAAAATGCGCAGCGCACTTTCACGGTTGGATCAATATTCTCCGCTACTGCCGATATAGGGGTGAACCAGACAGATGGTGTATATAGCGCACTGGGGCCATTCATCGAATCAGAAGTACCTGAAATCGAGGCTGTTGCACGCACCTTGCATCGTGAGTTCCTGGTTTCAATTGATGCAGACGACTACTACCAGGGGATTCGATTTGCTGATGCTGCTCTGCTGAAGATATTCGACCTGGAATATATCGAAGGTGACGACAGCGCCCTGGATGACCCAATGGGTCTGCTGTTGACGGAAACTGCTGCAAACAAGTTTTTTGGTAACGACACAGCGCTGGGGAAAACCGTAACCCTGGATCACGATACCACCTTGCATGTGACAGCAGTGGTGCGCGACCTGCCGCCAAATACTCATTTCAATTCAGCCATCGCTGGTTCAAACCAATTCGAAGTCGTCGCTCCGCTGGCTGCACTAAAAGCCGCCGCTGACTACGATCTCGCAGGTGACTGGGGCAACCTGTCCATGGGTGACATGACCTACATGCTGCTGCCTGCAGACACACCTGAATCATGGGTACAGTCTAAACTGGATGGACTGTATGACAGTCATTATCCTGACGAATCGGAACTGATTACCCGTTTTCGTGTCCGGCCACTGGTGGAAGCGAATACCATTATCTGGGATGCCATCGGTTTACCCGTTATAGAAGTTATTCAGCTACTCGGCCTGCTGGTGCTGGTAGTGGCAATCGTTAACTACACCAATCTGGCGACGGCGCAATCTTTGGGTCGAGCTCGCGAAGTGGGGATGCGGAAAACCATGGGCGCCGGGCAAGGTCAACTACTGTTGCAGTTCTTGATTGAAAGTTTGAGTATCGCAACCATTTCCATGTTTGTGGCCCTGGCATTCCTTGAAATCATGGTGCCATTATTTAATAGTTCCATGGGCAGGGCTTTGAGCATAAATTACACCGTCACCCTTCCCTGGCTGGTACTGACGACATTAATCGTAGGTTTGGTTGCGGGTGCGTATCCTGCTTACATGATCACCCAGACCAGCCCGATTGAGGCGCTAAGGGATGGCGGTTCCAAAGGGGTTAAGGGCAGTCTGTTCCGCAGCATCATGCTGGGGCTGCAATTTGCGATATCAATATTTATGCTCGCCATCGTGCTGGTAGTCTACTTCCAGAATTCCAAAATTGAGAGCAGTAGTCAGATCTATCCAAAATCACAGATCCTGACCCTGCAAAGACTGCAGGTTGAAAGCATTCAGGAGCGCCTCGAGACTTTACGCAATGAACTCAAGGCGATACCGGGAGTGACCGACGTTGCCTACTCAAGCCAGGTGCCATTCGAGCAGAATAACTCATCGTTCATCGCAGGTCCTGTACAGGGTGATGAAGCGCAAGCATTTATGATGAATCACATAAGTGTCGATTTCGACTTCATGCAGACCTACGACATTCCCCTGCTCGAGGGTCGACCACTATCCAGGGAAGTTTCCGGAGACGTCCTGCTTGAGGATCAAACAGAGATAAATGTCATAGTGAACGAACTGGCCTTAACCCGCCTTGGTTTCGCATCTGCTGCCGACGCAATTAACAAAATCTTCTACGATTTTTCGAAAGAAAGAGAAACGCGTGCGTATACCATCGTGGGGGTTATGCCCGATCAAAACTTCCTGGGTTTGTTCAACAAGATCAAACCAATCGTTTTCTGGGTTGTTCCCAAGAATTACCGCATTGGCTCAATTCGGATCAGAGGGGTCGGTATGCAAGCTACTATCCAGGCGATCGAAAACGCCTGGGATGAGGTGATACCTGATTATCCGATACAGACCCTATTCCTGGACGAGACATTTGGCGAGATATTCAGCATAATTTCTGCAATGACAAAAGTGCTCAGTGGTTTTGCGTTCCTGGCACTTACTCTTTCCATGATTGGCCTGTTTGGTCTGGCGGCCTTTATGGCAGAGAGTCGCACCAAAGAGATCGGCATTCGCAAGGTCATGGGTGCAAGCCTGATCCAGATCGTGCGCATGTTGATCTGGCAATTCTCCAAACCTGTGATGTGGGCACTGCTGGTGGCCCTGCCCGTTGCCTATTTCGCATCCAATATCTACCTGGACTTCTTTGCAGACAGACTCGAATTGACCGAAGGTATCGTACTGGGGTCGGGTATTATCGCAATCGCTTTTTCATGGGCCATAGTCGCCATACATGCAGTGAAAATAGCACGCTCAAGCCCCATAAACGCACTGCGCCACGAATAATAAATGGGGACGGAGGGAATATTTTTTGATCAATCGGTATATACAGATTGGTTAAAAAATATTCCCTCCGTCCCCTTTATTGCTTTATTGGTCGATCGATCACACGCATTCTGGCGAATGTCCTACAGAGTAATAACGCTCAATGCATTACCCTTGCGCACTATGCCGCGTCGTTCAAGAAACTACATACCCGGATACCCTTATCACATCGTGCAACGAGGGAACAATCGCACGCGTTGTTTCCGCAACGATAACGATTGTCTTTACTATCTTGCACTCTGGGAGCGTATGGCACAAAGGTACGGGTTAGCTGTACACGCCTACTGTTTAATGACCAACCACATCCATTTCCTGGCTACCCCGCAGCAGGTGGATTCGATCTCCAGGACGACCAAAGATGTCGGTAGTAACTATGCCCGATATTTCAATAAGAATTATGATCGCACCGGGACTCTATGGGAGGGTCGACACAAATCCAGTTTAATTCAAGCAGATCCGTATCTGATTTCTTGCTATCGATATATTGAACTCAACCCGGTACGGGCAAATCTGGTGAGATCTCCGATCCAGTACGCCTGGTCCAGTTATCCAGCAAATGCGTTGGGCACACCCAGCTGGATCACACCGCATTCGGTATTTTTGGAACTGGGATCCTCTTCTCAAGAGCGATGTGGAAGATACCATCGGTTACTAGAGCAATCCTTGCCGAAAAAGGAACTGGACACTATCCGCCATGCTATAAATTGCTGTGTTCCTACCGGCAGACCCGAATACATCAAACGACTTGAACGCAAATTCGGCATATCTTTTGGCAACTCTTCCAGAGGAAGGCCAAAACTGGTCAAAAAATAATCCCTCCGTCCCCTTTCCCTTTCCTATTGGGCGTTTTCCCTTTACCTTACGCGTTCAAAAGACGAACTTGGAGTAGTTACATGAAAGATTTGTTCTCAATAGACGGCAAGGTTGCTGTTGTCACAGGTGGCTCACGGGGAATCGGCGAGATGATAGCTGCCGGTTTTCTCGCCAATGGCGCCAGGGTCTACATCAGCTCAAGAAAAGCAGAGGTGTGCGATGAGACCGCGAAGCGACTGCAGGATCAATATGGCGGTGAATGTATTTCTGTTCCTGCAGATCTGTCCGGGCTTGAAGGCGCTGAAACCTTGACCCGCGCTGTTGAAGCGAGAGAGGAGAAACTGGATATTCTGGTCAACAATGCCGGTGCCACCTGGGGTGAGTCCCTGGATGAATTCCCCGAAGCAGGTTGGGACAAGGTAATGGATACCAACGTCAAGGGCGTTTTCTTTCTGACTCAAAAAATGCTGCCGTTATTGAGAAAATCAGCCAATCCTGAGGATCCTGCCCGGGTGATCAATATCGGATCGATCGATGGCATTAAAACCCCCGTGTTTGACAACTTCTCTTATGGTCCCTCTAAAGCTGCCGTTCACCATCTGACCCGTGTCCTGGCCGCTCGCCTGGTGAAGGAGCACATCATCGTTAATGGTATTGCACCGGGTCCCTTCCCGACCTGGATGTTAAGTGCCGGAGTTGGATTCGGCGGTGCTACCAAGGACGTTGACTGGGACTCAGTCGGTCAGGGCAATCCCAGGGGCCGCGTCGGTACCATGGAAGACATTGCAGGATTGGCAATATTCCTGAGTTCCCGGGCCAGTGCATTTACGGTGGGCGAAATCATCACTTGCGATGGTGGTGCCGTGGCCTGTTCATAGCAGAACATCAGGGCAATTGCTCCCCATCGGAGAAAGCATGACTAGAGAAAGTAAGCCCATTGCCATGGCAACGGCACGGGCATTGATCGATGCGTTCAATGCACAGGATCAGGTCGCACTTGCGAACACATTGAACTCCCACACACCCGCCTGGCGAATGGCAGATTCGTGACCATCGACTCGGCAGCTGGCTTCATCAGGCGCAGCAAACTGGGCCAAGCACTCCTGCAAAAGGAAGGTTGGCATCACACCGTTACGACATCTTTGGAAGTCATTCACTGAAAAAGGGGACGGAGGGATTATTTTTTGATCAATTGGTATAGACAGATTGGTTAAAAATTAATCCCTCCGTCCCCTTTTTTCCATACTGGCTTTGCGATCAGATTGATTCAGTTTCCCAAGCGCTTCAACATGTAAATAGAACTTTGCATAGTCATGCTCATGTGCGGCGAGGATAGATAAAAACGCATCGACATAACTATTGTATGCAGCAACAGAACCGAGCTTGGCATTATTCAACTCACCAGCAAACCATCGGTTGAATCCTGAGCTGGACGTTACCTGATCGCCCAACTGTGCATACCGATCCTTTGCTTTTTGCATCAATCGGGATTTAGCCTGCCGCATGTCATCGATTGCAAGTTCTTGCTGATACAGCTCCGCCAGTTCATCGCGAATCCGCATGATGATTTCAATCACAAGTTTCCTGCTGTTTTTCCTTTCAAGATACATCCTCACCTGATCCTGTTGTTCCTGCGCGCTGTACCACAATGCAATGCCTGATTGTTCAACTGCGGATGCAAACGATTCATTAAATACCGTATCGTCCTCTATATATAAACGATGATGCGCCAGTTCATGGAGGATCAATCCGACCAGTTGATACTCCGGCCAACCCATTACCGTGTTCAGGATCGGATCATCAAACCAGCCCAGGGTTGAATAGGCCGCCACCCAGCCGGTGTAAATATCATAGCCCTGCTGTCTCAATTTACTGGCTGTTTCAAGCAGCATATCGGCATTGAAATAGCCGCGATAAGTAGCGCAACCAACAACCGGGTAGCACCAGGAGCGCAAACGAGTGGAAAACTCCGGCGCAGCAAAGAGATTCTGTACGGCATAGTCACGCTCAAGATCAGCGTAGGTTTTATAACTGCCAGATTCCGGCAATTGCATGGATGCAACGGCAAAACTGCGCACGGCGAGCACAAGATTCAGCCGCTCGCGCATGGTCTGTGGAAGAGATTCGTCTTCCAGCATTTCAACAATATCCTGCCGCCGACTTACCACATCCAGTTGACCGCGCACAGTTTGCATGTAGTAGCGCACATCGGCACACCCGCTGGCCAGGACAATCAAAATCACAATAAAGGGGACGGAGGGATTATTTTTTAACCAATTGATCAAAAAATAATCCCTCCGTCCCCTTTTTTTAATCAAGAAATCGCTCCGTTAGATCCTTAAAAGTCTGCTGTGCATCTGACTCGATGATATCGCCATGGGTTACCACTATTCTATCGAAGTCCCAGCTCTGTACTTTTTTAATGAACGCAGCAAATCCCGCTTTATCCCTGATCATAAATCCAAGTCTAAACGGTGGCGCCAGGCATATTCCCTTGAATCCTATGGGTTCAAGGATAAATCTGGTCATCAGTCCTGCCCAACCGCCGGGTCTCTCGTCCGCATGATTCTGAATCAAATCGGTGAGGATCAGGGACTTTGTTTTCCTGTGCAGAAACACCCATTCATCAAAAATACGGGCACCAAGCATATACTCGCGGTCCAGGTCCTGCTGCCAGATGTTGTCCCGTGAGGTATCAAGCAATGTGTAGTTTTGTATTTTCACTCTGTCGGGAATCCCGGCACTGACGTAAAGCTCGGCATCAGGAAACGCCGTCTGCCATTCAAGCAACCAGGTATTGTGGCCGTTGTTGGGACCAACAATAAACCTTATTTGACCTAACAGTTCGAGCTGTTGTCGCAGTTCAGCCGTGAGCGCTGTGGGGGAATGCACCCACAGGCCGCCCCCTTCAAGCCTGACTACCGTCATACGCAATCGAAGTTGTGTACCACCCAAACTCATGGCATCTTCATGCACCCAAATCCCATCCCCCAGTTTTTGCATTTTTATTCTCCAGGACTATCTTTCTCAGACTCGGCACGTTTCCTTTGCAGCCGGGCATTTCGACTTTGCAGAAGTTTTTGAATTCTTGCGTGGCGTTCACTTGTTAGCGGCCAGGTCCAGCAGAGGACAAAAGCAACCACAAACAGTGCAGTCGGTACGATGGCATACAGAATGCCAAGCCACATCAACTCAGTCGGACTGTTAGTTACCCCTGGTGTCCGGATTGCCTGATAACCCACCAGTGCCAGAAGCGGCAACGACAAGCCACCGAAAGATGCGGCAATCTTGGTCATAATGCCTAGAATTGCGAAGTAGCTGCCGGGTCTGGCATCGCCCGATCGACCGGTATCGATATCAACCACATCTGCCATCATTGCCCTCGGCAGATAGGCGAAGGCGCCAAAGCAAAATCCTTTCATTGCGAACAGGACATAAAAGGCACCGACATCACCATAGTCCAGAGTAAAGATCCAAATACTAACAAAACCCACCAAAACCATGGCGCAGGCCAGGGCCTGGTGTTTACCCCAACGTTTAGCCAGAGCATCCCAGAATGAAATCGCCAATAATCCCACGGCGAAATAGACGACGTACATCTCACCTGCAAAACGGACGCCAATGTAATCCTGCATAAAAAACAGGGACAGGGCATTGCGGAAATTCTCTCCGCCTGCAATCAGCACTTCGATGATAAGAATGCGCCGAAACAGACCATTTCTGGCCATCAGTTTCAGCGACTTGAATAACCCTACCTGACTTTGCACAGGTATTGCCGGGACTTCCGGTACAAATCTCAATACCAGGAACCCGGTCAGGGGCAACAGGAACAAAATGCCGAAACTGTAGCTGGATAACACTGTGGTCGGAGATGAGTCCCTAAAGCCAAGCCCTTCGGCGCAAGCGATAAGAAATGTTCGCGTGTATGCAAACAGTTGTGCTCCCAGCACACTTACCCAGCCGAATTTTTCATCGATAAACCCGTGATCAAGATTGATTGCACTAGACCATTCAACCAACAGCGGAATAGAAGAACCGCCTATCAAGCCGATCAGCACGTATTTTTCCCGCACAGACTGAATCATGGTGCGGGTGTGGTATTCCGCCGAAAGCTCTGCACCCCAGGCCGCATAAGGGAGCCCAAACAACGTTGAACCCATACGCAGAGCGATAAACCAGAAGGCAAGATAGATAATAGTCGCGTCGGACACAGGATTTAACAGCATCCATACCGCCACCCCGAACAGCGGTAAACCGACAAAAATCCAGGGCTTGCGACGTCCCCAACGAGTACGCCAGCGATCACTCACAAATCCCATCACCGGATCGGTAATCGCATCCGAGAGCGCCGCTGCGGTGATAACCAATCCGACCAGCGCCAGACTGAGCCCCACATCACTGGCATACAGCCGCGGAACCCAGATCCCGAGCGGGTAGCTGACCATGGCCAACGGCAGGCTCAGAGAACCATATATCCAGACCGTTCTACGGCCAACATCGACCGGATTAATTACTTTGTCATTCATGGTCTGCTTTTCGTTATGGCCGTATGAGCCTTACCTTTCCTGGGTGATTTCCATGTCATGCTTCCTTTCAAGAGATCATTTCAATAATGTAACAAAAATAGAGGCAGTCCACGATTATTTCCCCACGACATGATAGCCTTATAGCCTGACTGGCCAACCCAAAAGAGTGAAATCCTGGAACAATTCAAACACCTTCACTAAAGACGATATCCGCAGTGTCGCTCCCTGATAAGGCATTACAAGCATGAAACTAAAACGTTGGATGAAAATAACTCTTGCCATGTTGGTGCTGCTGACTGGCGCTGTAATCTTCATCCTCATGCCTCCGAACCCAATTCCGACTGGCACACAAAGTCGCGTTTATTATCAACCCGGTACACTCGGCAGCATCGAACGTTCCTTCGAGGTGATCGATGCATCCCGATCCACGGCAGCGAACCACGACTTCAAGGGAGCCGACCACCGAGTACTGGAGGGTAAGATCTGGTTTCCCGCGGACAAGAGTGCAGCGCCCTACCCCTTAATCGTCTATAGCCATGGCTTTATGTCAAGGCATGCTGAAGCCGAATATCTCGCCGAATTTCTGGTTAGCCACGGTTACGTGATTGTGGCCGTGGATTATCCACTCACCCACTTCTTCGCACCGGGCGGCCCAAACGTGCGCGATGTGATCAATCAACCCGCGGACATCAGCTTCATTATCGATCGCATTCTGGCGCGAAATGCAGACAAGGATGACGAACTCTTCGGCATGATCGATTCTGAGCGTATCGCTGTTGCTGGTTTATCGCTGGGTGGCCTGACAACAACGCTGGTTGCTTATCACGAGCATCTTCGCGATAAGCGATTGAAAGCTGCCGTATCGATCGCCGGACCCAGCGCGTTATTTGGGCGTAAGTTTTTTGCAACCTCGGATATACCCTTCATGATGGTCGCAGCCGATGCAGATGCCATGGTGCCTTATGCGACCAATGCCGCACCTATCCTCGAGAAAGTTCCGGGTAGCATATTGGCGACGATCAAGAACGGCAGCCACACCGGCTTTGCAGGAGGCATGGCATCGATCTTCCGTTGGACCGATAACCCCGATGAAATCGGCTGCATTGCGTTAATGCATAATCTCTCAGACGACACCGTGAGAAGGGATGGCTTACTCTCTGCAGATGAAACGATTGGCATCCTTGCCGATGCAGGATCACTCCCGTGTCAGGTTGATGAATTCAGTCGATCCATGCGGCCAGCCGATCAGCTTATGTTGACACGACTCATCGTGTACAGCTTTCTGGAAAGTGTATTTGCCACAGATGCTATCCAACGTGAAGAGATGCGCGAGTTTCTGGTCAGCGGGATTGCACATGAGAATTCCGATGTAACTGTGAAGACAACAGAGTATTGATTAAAAGGTGGAGATAACTATGCACGGCTTGCCAAAGTCAGTAGATATCAGAGACGACACCATGCGGGAAGGTCTGCAGATTGAAAGCAAAGACATTCCTGTTGCAGATAAACTAAGACTGCTCGATGCACTGGGCGAAACCGGGCTCAAGGTGATCTCGATCGGGTCTTTCGCCAGTCCAAAATGGACGCCGCAGATGGCATGCATCGACGAGATCGCGGAGCAATTCGTACCCAAACCCGGTGTCACCTATACCGCAGCGGTATTCAACCAGCAAGGATTTGAACGCGCGGACAAGTATTACCCCAAGATCGATGTCAGGACCACGGAGTACATGACCCACATTGAAGTGGGCAGAATATTCGCCATGCGGAACTACAACCGGACGCCGGAACAACTGCTTGAGCAAGGTGACCGTACCATCCAGAGAGCCAAACAGGCAGGAGTTGAATCGGGCGGAATCGTACTGGGCAATCCCTTCGGTTCCAACTTTGAAGGCGACTTCACCCTTGAGAGGTCGTTGGCAGTATTTGAAGATGTGGTCAACCGCTGGCACGAACAAGGCTTAACTGTGAAGACTTGCAAGATCATTGATGACATGGGTGCATGCATGCCCGACCAGCTAATGGAGATGTTGTCCGCCATCTCTGAAAAGTGGCCTGAGATCACGGACTTCGGTCTTCATCTACACAACCAGAGAGGCGTGACTAATATCTGCTATTACGAAGCGCTCAAGTTTGGCGTGACTCAATTCGACACGTCTCTCGGTGGCCTGGGTGGATGCCCCTATTGCGGTAATGGCAGGAGTGCCGGCCACGTACCCACAGAAGATCTGGTATATATGTGCGAGGAAATGGGCATAGAGACGGGCCTTGACCTGGACAAACTCATTGCAGCCACCGCTATTGCCGAGGAAGTCGTTGGCCACCCGTTGTGGGGCCACGTTTCCAAGTCCGGACCCCGACCCCGCGGCAAGACGCTGTATCCAAAGGGTATGCCTTTCGTCGAGACGCTTGACGAAGCCGCCCACTTCAGAAAAGGTCCATCTGTCTACGCTCACCAGGTCAAACCATGGAAGCAAGACAGCGAACTGAATCGATAAAAGCAATAAAAGGGGACGGAGGGATTATTTTTTAACCAATCGGTATATACAGATTGATCAAAAAATATTCCCTCCGTCCCCTTTTATTAGTGTTATAAACCCTGTAGATTCCAAATATGGCAACGCACCCTGCATCCCATTCACTGGACTCTATGTCCTTTGATAACGTCTTTACCCGCGAATTACCTGCGGATCCGGAATCTTCAAACACCCGGCGCCAGGTCCTGGATTCCTGTTACTCCCGAGTCTCACCGACCCCGGTTGCAGCACCGCAACTAGTGGCCTGGTCGGCCGAAGTCTGTGAGTTGCTTGGCATCGACCCGGAAGCTGTACATTCGGATCACTTTGTCCAGGTATTTGCCGGAAATCGTTTATTGCCCGACATGGATCCTTACGCCATGTGCTATGGCGGTCATCAATTCGGTAATTGGGCGGGACAATTAGGTGACGGTCGTGCCATCAACCTGGGTGAAGTCCTCAACCCCGCTGGTGAGCGTGCAGCACTGCAACTCAAGGGAGCCGGTTTAACCCCTTACTCTCGCACCGCCGATGGACTTGCCGTACTCAGATCATCTCTGCGGGAATTTCTCTGCAGCGAAGCCATGTTTCACCTGGGTGTACCGACCACGCGGGCACTCAGTCTAATTACCACGGGCGAATCGGTGGAACGAGATATGTTCTATGACGGTCATCCACAGAACGAACCGGGCGCCGTGCTGTGCCGGGTTGCGCCATCCTTTATACGCTTCGGCAACTTTGAGATCCACGCGGCAAGGCAGGAATTCGAGCTGCTGAAGCGCCTGGCAGATCACACCATCAAAAACCATTTCCCCCTTATCGAACTGGGCGACACACCCACAACAAATGCCTATATTAAGTGGTTCAATGACGTCTGCGAGCGCACCGCGCGCATGATCGTCCACTGGATGCGGGTGGGGTTTGTACACGGCGTGATGAATACTGACAATATGTCCATTCTGGGATTAACTATCGATTATGGACCCTATGGTTGGCTGGAAAATTACGATCCGAACTGGACCCCTAATACCACTGATGCAGCAGGACGACGTTATCGATTCGGTCAACAGTCCGCAATCGCCCACTGGAATCTGTTGCAACTCGCCAACGCCATCTATCCATTAATCAACGATCCAGACCCACTGGAAAATGCGCTATCAAATTATGCAACTGTGTATGCGTCAGAATGGAACCAGATGATGGCCGCAAAGCTTGGCTTTAAAGTCTGGGATGAAGACCGGGACGCACCTTTGATTACAGAGCTGCACGACCTACTGCCCCTGGTTGAAACCGACATGACCCTCTTCTACCGCGGACTGGCAGACCTTGCCGCCAAGCGCTCGACGCTGCAAGACAATGCCGGGGACAAGGGTCTGATCTCACCGCTGCTGGACGCCTACTATGTGCCGGAACAACTCACCAATGACTATCGCGCCCGCCTGGACGCCTGGTTACGCGCCTACAGTGCACGCCTGAACCAGGACGGCCTGAACGCGGAAACATGCCGAGAAAACATGAACGCGGTAAACCCTAAATACGTGATGCGTAATTATCTGGCACAACTGGCCATTGACAAGGCAGAAACTGGCGACTTCACTATGGTGCATGAACTGCTGGACACCATGCGACACCCCTATACCGAGCAACCGGCGCGGCAGGCATTTGCCGAAAAACGACCCGACTGGGCACGGCAACGCCCGGGTTGTTCCATGTTGTCTTGTAGTTCATAAGCTAACTGTACCGGGGGACAGAGGGGATCTGCTAATTCTGCGCAAGCTAGTCTTCGAATGAGCGCTGTGCTTTGGATTATTCATCGTATGGGATTAATGCCATATATTTATATTACAAATTCTTGAAATCGTCAGACTGCCACATCCTCATCACTCGATGGTTCATCGCTACCGACACTCAGCCCCACCACGAGCGTGATAACCACCAGGACCAGGCTGACCACTAACCAGACCCCTCCCCACAACCAGGTAGCACCTCCAAATTCTTCTGCCAGCATGAAGGCATCCGAAGCCAGCTCTGATCGCGCAATCGTATCGCTATAAATATCATAAGGCACATAGATCATATTGGTCATGCCTATCACCCTGAGAACCAGGTCATTGACTTCCATGGGGAGCTTCCATCCCATCAGGATAAGGATGACACCCGTGACTCCTGCAAATGCCAGGGCAAACATTTCCCTGATAAAGAACACGGCAATAGCGATGACTATTACACCCAGCAGGATCATCATGGCTTTATCGAGCCGAGTTCGCACAGCAATCAGATAGATGACAACCCCCCACACCAAAGAGCCCAGGTAACCCGCACTCAAGGTCAAGAATCGATCACCACCAACGGAAATAACATGGCCGCCCTGCATTGGATCGATAACTAACGTTTCTACTGAGCCACCAGTTGCAACTGTCATCAAGGCGTGTGATGATTCATGGAAAAACACCACCAGCAACTTCAGGGGATATAAAACAGGATAATTCCACAACAGGAAGATAGCGGCCATCAAGCCAGCAATAATCAGTATTTGTTTCATAAAATGTCCTTTTTCTCGCTTTGCCAGTTGCTTTTGTAGGTACTCGATCTATGACCGACTTTGACAATATACACCACCAGCCAGTCATCGACTATTGCCTAGATCATTCGATAAAGACCCAGCCTGACTCTGTAACGATCCCGACCGGAAACTCTGATTCATAGACTCGCTCCGAGAATAAAAGGGGACGGAGGGATTAAAAAATGACCAGTTGGATCATCTACATGGCTTGATCAAAAAGTAATCCCTACATCCCCTTTTTTACTCAACGTCTGCCAGTCCCTGGCACTGGCCGATGGCTTCCTCCCGGCCCTCCATGCAACCATATGACAGGCGTCTTCTTGTTCCTGCCTTTCCTGGCGTAGTAGGTTCTGCCGGGTGTATGCTGGATATAAGCCATAGTTCCTCCGTGAGAAGAGAAAGGGGGCCGTGCCTGAAGGGACAGTCCCATGCATATCACATAGAGTATACTGAGTCTAACGACTTAATATCTGGATCGATTCCCGGAGAGTTGACTTGAAAAAGAAAATTGTGTTGATCGGAGCCGGTAGCTCGCAATTTGGTTTCGGCACCCTGGGAGATATTTTCCAGAGCCAGGTTTTACAGGATAGTGAAATTGTCTTGCATGATATCAATGATACAGCACTGGCAAAGGTGGCCGAGGCCGGATCCCAATTCATGCAGGACAACAACCTGCCCTATGCCGTTTCTGCGACAACCTCACGCCAGGAAGCGCTGCAGGGAGCAGACTACTGCATCATCTCGATCGAAGTAGGCAATCGATTCGACCTCTGGGAACAGGATTGGCGCATCCCGCAACAATTTGGTATTCGACAGGTGTATGGCGAGAATGGTGGCCCGGGCGGACTGTTTCACGCGTTGCGTATTGTGCCGCCGATTCTCGAGATTTGTGCAGATATCAGCGCAATTTGCCCGGATGCCTGGATATTCAATTACAGCAATCCCATGAGCCGCATCTGTACCACGGTTTGCCGCAAATTCCCGGACCTGAATTTCGTTGGTCTGTGCCACGAAATCGCCTCGTTGAAACATCATTTACCTACCATACTGGATCTTCCCTGGGAATCCATAGCAGCGCGTGCTGCCGGACTGAACCACTTCAGCGTGCTGATTTCAGCACGTCATGCAGAAACAGGTGACGATCTGTATCCCGCGATCATGGCAAAAGCCCCGGCCTATTTTGAACGTCTTCCTGGCCTTCCCGCCCTCAGCAAGTATGTTGCAAAACATGGACGGCTGCCCGACATAAGCAGTGACCCGGAGATATTCAAGGCCCACACCGTTTGGCCAGAGCGATCTATATTTAGAATCATGATGGACCGAATGGGTGTTTTCCCGATTACCACTGACAGCCACTTCGGTGAGTATATTCAATGGGCACATGACTCGGCAGATCACCAGGGCATCATCGATTTCTACAACCTGTACAAGCAACACTTATCCAAACAGGAACCGGTTATCAAATTGAAACTGGCAGAAAGAGTGGTGCCCATCATAGAAGGCATCATCACTGATTCGGGATATGAAGAGTCCGCCGTCAACCTGCCTAACCAGGGTTTCATACCTGACCTGCCCGACTGGCTGGTGGTTGAAGTGCCCGCACGCGTGGACAAGAACGGTGTGCATGGGCTGAATCCTGGCCCAATTCCGAAAGCCTTCCTGGGCCTGTTACACAACCAGGTGGCGGTACATGATTTAACCGCTGACGCTGTGCTTTCCGGAACAAAAGCCGGTGTCATGGCAGCCCTGATGGTTGACCCGGTGGTGGATGTTTACCAGCCACTGGAGCAGATGGTGGATACCATGTTGGAATTGCAGCAGGACTATCTGGGTTACATTAGCGAGCGGTAAAGGAATTAAGTAAACTGTCCGCATAATT
>JASJXV010000191.1 GCA_030123805.1 Gammaproteobacteria bacterium | reverse complement strand
AGGTCGCGTAGGTCGGATTAGCGCAGCGTAATCCGACTTTTGCAAGCAGCATAACCCGACTTCTGCCAGCCGCATAACCCAACTTCTGCCAGCCGCATAACCCGACTTTGCCAGCCGCGTAATCCGACCATAAGGATCCAACTATGAGATACTTGAAGGTTCCAAGAAAAATTGAACTCCTGGCTCTGGCAGCTTGTTACACAAGCTGCTGCCGCCGTTCAAATTCACCTTCGGCAAATTGGAACTGTATGCACTCACTCAGCAAAAAAACGCTTACACTGATCATCCTGACCATCGGATTATCTGTTCACAACGCAGAAGCATTCCAGATATTCGTTGACCGGAACGAGATCAGCACCCTTGAATCATTCACACTGACCCTCAAATTGCAAGGTAGTCGCGATTCACAACCCGACTTCAACCCCGTCCTGAAAGACTTTGAATTGATATCCGGTCCCAATAAAAGCAGCCGTACCTACATCGTGAATGGCGTTATCGATGCATCGATCAAGTACTCTGTAGAACTAAGACCCAACAGATCAGGATCCCTGACAATCCCGCCCCTCCGCTGGGGAAATGAGACCAGTACTCCCATCACCATTCACGTTCGTGAACCCACAGCGGCGCAGACCCGACGAATGCGGGAAGTGATTTTTTTTGAAACGGAAGTCAGTGCTGAATCCATTTATGTACAATCGCAACTGATCTATATTGTAAAGTTGTTTTATGCAGAAACGGTTGGCGGTAATTTCCCGGAACAGCCCATTATTGACGATGCCGTAATAAAGACACTGGTAGACGAGAAAAGATACTCCGCCATCGTCAATGGCCGTCGTTACTATGTAATGGAAAAACAGTACGCCATTTTTCCGCAAACAAGCGGTGAACTGATTCTGCCACCCGAGACATTCGAGGGCCAATTATCCGAGCGCAGCATGTTCACCAGGGCAAAACGCGTCTCGGTCACATCTGCCGGGCACCGAATCACGGTCAAACCAAAACCTGCTTCATTTCCTTCCGCACAATGGTTACCCGCGAAGTCCTTGACACTATCTGCCCAGTGGTCGTCCAAACCACCGGAGTTCGTAGTCGGTGAGCCTATCAATCTCATTCTGATCTTGCAGGCAGCAGAGGTTCCAGCTTCATTGCTTCCGCCCCTGGGAATAGCTGAATTGAATCGCGCAAAGGTCTATATGGACCCACCCCAGACCGATGAATCCGTGAGCGTCAATGGCGTGATTGCCAGTCGCATCGAGACCATAGGCATTGTACCAACAGAAACGGGACAACTCGTTATTCCGGAAATCAAGGTCGACTGGTGGAACACACAAACCAACCGACTGCAAACTTCAACATTGCCAGCTTCGACTTATACGATCAAACCGGGCACTGCAACCTATGTACAGCCTATCGCGCCTATCCAGCTGTCATCCTCACAAACCCGGGCAGTTGAGATTTCCCGGTACTGGCTCTACCTGTCCTACGCACTGGCACTGGGTTGGCTGCTCACACTGGTGCTGTGGTGGCAGACAAGACGACAATTGAACGCGGCTCTTGCCCAATCATCTGAAAATGTCGTGGCACTGCCTCCCGGTGAAAAGGAACTATTCCACGCCCTGATCGTTGCCTGCAAGAATGGTCAACAAGCACAAACAAGAACTGCGTTACTCACCTGGGCACGGAGCCATTGGCCAGAGCATCGAATTCAGAGTATTGATGACATCAATAAACTCGATAGTGAACTGGTATCCGAGTTGAAACATATGGACCGCCAGCTTTACAGCCCAACTGACAAAGGCAATTGGGATTCTCACAGCTTAGTATCTCTGCTGGAGAAAGCCAGAAAGCTCAGGAAAAGTAACCGGCATAAAAGCAACAACATCGTTCAGGCGCTGTATCCATGAAGGTGGATGGATAACGGGTTTCGTTGATGTCGGATTGCGTTGAATCTTCAAAATCCTGATGTCGGATTACGCTGCGCTAATCCGACCTCCGAGGTTGCGAGGTTACGCGGTTACGCGGCTGTCGCCAATTAACCGGTTGTTCAAACACTCTTCGAGGCTATCTCGAAAACATCCTTCGACAAATCATCAATTGCCAGAATGCGTTCCAGTTCATGTCGCATTAACTGTTGCCGCCTGGCATCATACTTGTGCCAACGTGTCAGCGGATTGAGAATTCGTGATGCTAAAATCGGATTGATACTATTCAATTCAATGACGCTGTCTGCAAGAAATCTGTAACCTCTACCGCTTGTGTCATGAAAATTCACGACATTCCGGGTAAACGATGCCACTAACGCACGCAATCGATTCGGTACCTTGTTATCAAATGCGGCATGCGTTAACAGGGCTTCCACTCGATCCAGCGTTTCCGGCAAGGGGCACAAAGCCTGAATCGAGAACCATTGATCAATTACCAACGGTTCATGGCGCCACTTGTCATAGAAGGATTTCAAGGCATGCTCTTTGGGCTGCCTGGCATCCTCTGCCGGACAATCCACCAGCGCCCTGATTGCTGAACTCACATCAGTCATGTTGTCAGCAGATTCGCACTGCGCTACCGCCAGCGCAATCACCTCTGCAGACCCGGTCTGCATCAGATAGGACAGGCAGAGGTTTTTCAGTGCACGGCGTGCGATGTCCTCACCAGTTGCCGCGTAGGGTTTGTTACTTGAATTCTGTTTATAGATACTGAGTAATTGCTTCCGGAGCTGCACGGATATTTCAGATCGAACCAATTCGCGCGCTCTGTGTATGGCATCGACATCTGCGATTTCAGCCAATTCAGCCAGATATCCTTCAGATGGCAGCGTCAGCATATCGGCGATCATCTCCCGATCGACTCCCGGTTCCCGACTCTGCTCAAGGACCGCGGAGCAGGTGGAAATTAATTTGTCATCGACAGCGGGGGCATGGCCTGCCTGAATCTGCATCACCATGTCCTGGATGACAGCCACTGCCAGACGCTGACCGGCTTCCCACCGGTTGAAGCCATCGGCATCATGGCGCATCAGAAACATCAGATCGTCACGCGAGTAGTCATAGACAAGTTTCACCGGTGCAGAAAATCCCCGCAACAGAGAGGGCACAGGCTCTTCCGGCACATTGTTGAAAACAAAATCCTGTTTCGGCCTGGTCACATTCAGCACAAACGTGCAGTGGCTGTCTCCCCGATCGATACTGGAAACCTCCTCCGCATCAATCTCAACTGCCATGTCGCCACCCGATGCATCCAGCAATCCCACACTGAAAGGAATCTGATAGGGCTGTTTGGATTGCTGGCCCGGTGACGGCTCGCAGCTCTGCCTGACACTCAATGTATAGGTTGCCTCACTCTGATTATAGGTGCTGTCTACCTTCAGCTCAGGTGTCCCGGCCTGGCTATACCAGTTTTTGAACTGGGACAGGTCAACAGCATTGGCATCCTCCATGGCGTTGACGAAATCATCTGTTGTCACGGCCTGACCATCATGGCGCTCAAAATAGAGATCAGTGCCTTTACGAAATCGTTTGGCGCCCAGTAGGGTGTGAATCATGCGCACTACTTCGGCACCCTTTTCGTACACTGTGGTGGTATAGAAGTTATTGATTTCGATGTAGCTTTCAGGTCGAATGGGATGCGCCATCGGACCGGCATCTTCAGGAAACTGAGAATCTCTTAACGTCCGCACGCCCTCCACACGGCATACCGTGGCTGAGCCCATGTCTGCTGAAAAGCCCTGATCCCGGAATACGGTGAAGCCTTCCTTCAGGCTTAGCTGGAACCAGTCGCGGCAGGTCACCCGGTTACCGGACCAGTTGTGGAAGTATTCATGGGCGACCACGCCTTCAACTCGCTGATATGCCTTGTCTGTCGTGGTATCGGGACGCGCCAGCACGCAGGACGTATTGAAGATATTCAGCCCCTTGTTCTCCATAGCCCCCATGTTGAAGCTATCCACCGCGACAATCATGAATATGTCGAGATCATACTCTCTGCCATAAACACGCTCATCCCAGGCCATGGCATGTTGCAATGACGCCATGGCGTGATCCAGCTTGTCGATATTGGCAGGCTCGGTAAAGATCTGCAGTTTGATCTTGCGCCCGCTGCAGGTGACAAATTCAGCTTCGATATGTTGCAGGTCACCGGCCACCAGAGCAAACAGATAGGCAGGTTTCATGAACGGGTCTTCCCAGGTTACCCAATGCTGCCCGTGCGTTGTTTCACCTCGCGCCACATCGTTACCGTTAGATAACAGGATCGGGTACTTGTCTTTATCAGCAACTATCGTCGTTTTGAATCGGGACATCACATCCGGTCTGTCCAGATAATAGGTAATATTTCTGAAGCCCTCAGCTTCACACTGGGTACAGAACATGTCACCGGATTTGTACAGACCTTCCAGGGCAGTATTGTGCTGTGGTTTGATAGCCACTGT
This sequence comes from Gammaproteobacteria bacterium, assembly GCA_030123805.1. GTDB lineage: Bacteria > Pseudomonadota > Gammaproteobacteria > Pseudomonadales > Azotimanducaceae > JASJXV01. The sequence goes on along the minus strand of JASJXV010000191.1, from coordinate 361 downwards.
TGTTTCCAGCAGGAATTCTCCGGGCAGGTCATAAAGCGTTAGATTCTCATCAGTCACGCCATACTCGTTCGAATTTAATTGCCGCTCATCAATAGCTACCGATTGAAGTTCCATACCAGCGCCGTCCAGAACCAGCGGCGTACCCTGCTGCTCCGATTCAGGATTGCGGCGCATCTTCAGGCGAGCGGTAACATGGGTCACGCCCTCACCCAACTCAATCCGCAATGCCGTTTCACTGATCAGAAAAGGCGGAACCTGATAGTCTTTGAGTTGTATGGCAGTGGGTTGTCCTTCTTTCATTTCTTTACCCCTGTTTCATTTCTTTACCCTTGTTGGATTACGCCTTTGGCTAATCCAACCT